>NZ_LZMK01000364.1:0-161797 GCF_001665865.1 Nocardia sp. 852002-20019_SCH5090214
CCGGCATCACCGCCCGCCGCGCCGCCATCGAGGCCATGCAGATGCGGGAGGAGAAGGCCCGCCGCGAGCACGCCGCCAACCGGGCCGAAGACCGTGGCGCCCTCGGGCACGATGACTGCTCTGCCGGGCGCCGGCGCGAATCTCGCGCTCACGGTGGACGACGGCGCGAGCCCCGAGGTGGTCGGCGCGTATATCCGCTTCGCCCGCGATACCGGCGCCCGCTTCACGTTCTTCGTGACCGCCGCGGCTACAGGTTTCGCCCTTTCCCCGGTCGCACTGTGGGCCGTCGTACAGCCGGTCAAGGCGACCGCCGTGCCCGCGGCGAGCAGCGTGAGCAGCTGCCGCCGATTCGATCGCGCGTCACCCATGCCGGTGTCGCCCCTGGTAGGAGGTCATTTCTGCCCTAAGCTACCGCACCCTCGACACCCTCGCCGGCCGGGCACCGGTCGTTCCGGCGCGTCGGCCGGTAGCACCGATTCAGCGCCCGATTCGGCCCGGCCGACAGCACCGGTTCAGCGGGCGATCGGGCGCAGCACGATCTCGGTCGGGTGCGCGTCGCGTGGCGTCTCGACGGCGTTGCGGACGGCCCGGGCGACCGTCGCCGCGGTCAAGAACTCGCCGGGGTTGTAATCCCGCTGTTCGGAGGCGACGATCGCGCGCTGCATCTCGGTGTCGATGCGTCCCGGGTGGACGGAGGTGACACGCAGGCGCGGTTCCTCGAGCCGCAGCGCGTCACCGAAAGCGCGCAGACCGAATTTGCTCGCGGCGTACACACCCCAGTGCGGATTGGCGCGCAGCCCGGCACCCGAATTGATCAGCACCACATGGCCGCCGGCGGCGCGCAGGGCGGGCAGCAGCAGCCGGGTCAGCTCGGCGACGGCAATCAGATTGGCTTCCAGCGTATTTCGCCACAGCTCGACCGACGAGTCGGCGATCGACCCCAGTTCGGCGACGCCCGCGTTGTGCACCAGCACATCCAGACGGCCGATCGGCGCCGTCGCCGCGGGCAGCGCGGCGTAATCGGTCAGATCAACCGGCCAGGGTTCGGCATCGGGAAGTTCCGTCCGGATCTTCGCCAGCGATTGCGCCGAACGCGCGCCCAGCAGCAGTCGATGCGTCCCCGCGAGCTCCCGCGCGATCGCGGCTCCCAGTCCCCGGCTGGCGCCGGTGATCAGCGCGGTCGGTAGATCCTGCGCGGCAGTGCTTTCCGAAGGTGCGGCCATGTGCTCACCGTAAACCCCGCGCGCCCACCGCAGTGCTACGCACCCGGGCGGCGCGGACGATCACACGGGCGGGTCCGGACAATTGCACCGCCGCGACCGGACATCTGTCGTCCATCGGTGGCGAGCCGATGCCGATGGGTGTAATCCAGACTCGAGCAACCGGTTCACAGCGGCGGGCGGGGGACGGACACCGCGCATGACACAGAACGAGGCGATGAGGGTGGACACTGCCGAACAGGTGACCGGACCGGACCATGCCCCCGCGGCGGCCGCTGTGCGGCACGCGACGCCCGGGCGCCGCGCATATCTGAAGGTGACGTCGCAGAATAGGGAAATGAACGGTCCCGGCTTCACCCCCACCCAGCTGGCTGCCCGGGCCGCCTATCTGCTCCGCGGCAACGATCTGGGGACCATGACCAGCGCGGCGCCCAAGCTCTACCCCCATATGTGGAGCTGGGACGCCGCCTTCGTCGCCGTCGGCCTGGCCCCGCTGAGTGTGGAGCGCGCTGTCGTCGAACTCGACACTCTGCTCTCCGCGCAATGGCGCAACGGGATGATCCCGCACATCGTGTTCGCCAACGGCGTGGACGGCTACTTCCCGGGACCGAGCCGATGGGAGTGCCGTCGGCTGGCGGCGAACGCCCCCGCCGGTGTCGACACATCGGGCATCACCCAGCCACCGGTGCACGCGATCGCGGTCCAGCGGATTCTCGACCACTCCCGGCGCCACGGCCGCACCACCCGGGCGGTCGCCGCGGAATTCCTGGATCGGCGCTGGGTCGATCTGATGCGCTGGCATCGCTGGCTGGCACATGCCCGCGACCCCAAACAGCACGGCCGGATCACCCTGTATCACGGCTGGGAGTCCGGGATGGACAATTCGCCGCGGTGGGATCGCGCCTACGCCAATGTGGTGGTCGGCGACCTGCCGCCGTATCGGCGCGCCGATATCGACGTGGTCGACCCGGCGCAGCGTCCCACCGATCGCGAATACGACCGCTACCTGTGGCTCGTGGAGCAAATGCGTCGGTGTGGCTACGACGATTTCCAGCTGGCCTCGACGATGAGCTTCGCCGTGGAGGACGTCTTCGTCACCGCCGTCTTCGCGCTGGCCTGTGAGGTCTTGGCCGGTATCGGGGAGGACTACCGCATGCCGCACGCCGATGTGCGCGAGCTCTACGAGTGGGCCGACTATTTCCGCGCCGGCGTGATCGCCACCGCCGATCCGCGCTCCGGCGCCGCGCGCGACTTCGACCTGCGCACCGACGATTGGATCGGCACCGAAACGCTGGCCATGTTCGCGCCGCTGCTGTGCGGCGGACTGCCGCGCGCCACCGAACGCAGTCTGCTGCGCCTGTTCGAGGGGCCACGCTTCTGCGGCCACCCCGATCTGCGCTACGCGCTGCCGCCCTCGACCTCGCCGGTGTCGAAGGATTTCCGCCCGCGCGAATATTGGCGCGGGCCGGTGTGGCCGGTGATGAGCTGGCTGTTCTCCTGGGTCTTCGCCCGCCGCGGCTGGGCCGAACGGTCCTTCATGCTGCGTGCGGAAGGTTTGCGGCAGGCGGGCGACGGCAGCTTCGCGGAGTACTACGACCCGTTCACCGGGGATCCGCTGGGGAGCATGCAGCAGTCGTGGACGGCAGCCGCGGTCCTCGACTGGCTCGGATGAGTCACGCGTAAACACTGGTCACAAGCGCCTCGGCTGCCTACTCTCGTAGCCATGTATCGACGCACCGTGGCTCGTCCGAAAGTCCGTCGCTTCACCGCAGCCCTGCCGCTGCTCGCCGTTGCCGGCATATTCTCGGCAACCGGTATCGCCTCCGCTGGACCCACCGGGCCGGACGTGTCGTCCTGGCAGCACATCGACGGCCGTCTGATCGACTGGTTCGCGGTCCGGGCCTCCGGGCACAACTTCGCCATGGTGAAGGCCACCGAGGGGCTGAACTACGTCAATCCCTATTTCGTCCCCGACAGCCTGCTGATGCGCGCGGCCGGGGTGGCGCGCGGGACCTATCACTACGCCCATCCGGATCTGCCGCCGGAACCGCAGGCCGCCCTCTACGCCGCGGTCGTCCTCGGCCAGAACGGCCCGCTGGATCTGCCGCCGGTCCTCGATATGGAGAATTCCGGCGGGCTGCCCCCGGCGGAGCTGATCGATTGGACCCATCGCTATCTGACCACGGTGCAGGCATTGACCGGCCGGGTGCCGATCATCTACACCTACCCGCGGTTCTGGCAGACGGCGATGGCCGATTCCGATCAGTTCCACCAGTACCCACTGTGGATCGCCGATTATCGCGGCAACGCCCAGCCCGAGGTGCCCGGCGGCTGGCCGGCGTGGACCTTCTGGCAGACCACCGATTCCGGCAGTGTGCCGGGTATCGCGGGCAATACCGACCTCAACGTCTACAGCGGAGCGCAGGGCAATTTCGCGCAGTTCGCCAATATGCCGTTCAGCGGCAGCAGTTCGGGCAGTTAGAGGATCTGGGACAGAAACTGTTGCAGGCGTGGGGTTTCCGGATCGTCGAAGAGGCGGTCCGGAGATCCCGACTCCACCACCTTGCCCTGGTCCATGAATACCACGCTGTCGGAAACCGAACGGGCGAAACCCATTTCGTGGGTCACCACGATCATCGTCATACCGCCGGCGGCCAGATCCGCCATCAACGAGAGCACACCCTTGACCAATTCCGGGTCCAGGGCCGAGGTCGCCTCGTCGAACAGCATCAATTCCGGCTTCATCGCCAGTGCGCGAGCGATGGCGACACGCTGCTGCTGTCCACCGGACAGATTCGCCGGGCGGGTATCGGCGCGCGCCGCCAATCCGACCGCCTCGAGCTGCTCCAGGGCCAGCGCCCGCGCCGCTTCCTTGCTCAGGCCGCGCAATTTCCGCGGTCCCAGGGCCACGTTCTCCGCCACCGTCTTGTGCGGGAACAGGTTGAAATGCTGAAAGACCATTCCGATGCGCTGGCGCAGCCGATCCGGATTTTCCCCCAGCACCGAAACCCCGTCGATCAGCACATCGCCGGAATCGGGTTCGTGCAGCCGGTTCAGCACCCGCAACAGGGTGGATTTTCCCGAACCGGACGGGCCGATGACCGTGGTGGTGTGCCCGGCATCGACGTGAATGTCGACGCCGCGCAGCACCTGGTTGTTGCCCAGGGTCAGATGCAGATCGACGCCGGTCAGCGAGGAACTGGTGCGCACGCCGTTGGCATCCTGGTCGCTCACGCCGTCGGCATCCTGGTCGCTCACGCCGTTGGCATCCTGGTCGCTCACGCTCCGCGTCCTTCCGTGATGACAGCCTGGTCGATTTCGTCGGCGGCGGCTTCGGCGCGGCCGGTGCGCAATCGGCGGTCGATGTAGTTCACCAGATGGGTGAGCGGGATCGTGAGCAGCAGATAGACCAGGCCCGCCGCGACCAGCGGTGACAGATTTCCGGTCTGCGAATTCAGGTCGCGGCCGACGGCGAACAGTTCCCGCTGGGAGGCGAGCAGGCCGAGGAAGTAGATCAGCGAGGAATCCTTGATCAGCGCGATGAACTGGTTCATCAGCGCCGGCAGCACTCGCCGCACGCCCTGGGGAATCACCACCAGCGTCATCGACTGCCGATAGCCGAATCCGATCGCCCGCGCGGCCTCCAACTGTCCCGGCTCCACCGATTGAATGCCCGAGCGGAAGATCTCGCCGATATAGGCCGAGGCCAGCAGCGCCAGCGCCACCGCGCCCAGCCAGTACGGATTGTTCCCGGTGATCCCCTTCACCACCGGGCCGATGCCCAGGCCGATCAACAGGATGATCACCACCGCCGGCAAACCGCGGAAGATGTCGGTGTAGACCCGGGCGGGCCAGCGCAACCAGCGGGTGCGAGAAATACCGGCCACCGCGAGCAGAATGCCGATGAGCGTGCCGAGCACGCCCGAAACCAGCGCCAGAATAATCGTATTCGGCAAGCCGGTCTTGAACAGTTCGGGAAATGCCTTGCGGTACAACGACCAATCGAAGAACGTGTCCTTCAATTGTGCGAGGGTCGATTTCGGAGCGTTCTGCTGATCGCCGTGCCGATGTTCGGCCGCGATCTTCTCGAAGTCCGGAAGTTGCGGCATCGGAGCCGATTTGGAGCCCGGTTTCCAGCCCGGCGGCAGCGGCCGCGGCACCCAGTCGGAATAGAGCTTGGCGTAGGTTCCGTCGGCGATCACCGCGTCGAGGCCGGAATTCAGTGCGTCGATCAGCGGCTGATTGTTCTTGCGCACCGCCCAGGCGGTGAAATTGTCCAGGCTGAAGGTGTTCTGCACGATCGAGGTGGGATCACCCGGTTTGATCGCACCGGTGGCCTGCTGCGAGGGCGCGACCCAGGCGTCGATCTGCCCGGTCTTCAGATTCGCGTAGGCAGTGTTGTAGTCGGGGAATTTCACCGCGTCCAGATGCAAGGTGCCGGTGACGTATTCGTCCTGCACGGTGCCCTGCACCACGCCGATCCGCACGCCCGGTTTCAGATCCGAAAACCCCTGGATCGCACTGCCGTTGGGCACCACGAGCGAGAAGTAGCCGAAATCGTAGCCGTTGGTGAAGCCGACCTGCTGTCGCCGGGCATCGGTGGTGGTGATGCTCGACGATCCCACGTCGAACCGGCCGGTGGCGACGAGCGAGAGCAGCGAGGCGAATTCGGTGCCGGAGAACTGCACCCGGAGTCCGAGTTTCGCGCCGATCGCCTTCAGCAGTTCGTTGTCGAATCCGGTGAAGGCCCCCGACGGATCCACGCAGATACTCGGCGGCGCGTCCGAGAGCGTGCCCACGCTGAGCACCCCGGGCTGGGACAAACCGAGCTTGGTGATATCGATCGAACTCAGCGGCGCGGTGGTCGCGGTGGTGTATCGATCGGTGCCGGCCGTCGCACCGCTCGCCAGTTTCGTCGGCGCGGGGGAGGCGGCCGACGGTCCGGGGGGTGCGCACAGGTTCGAGGCCCGCGACGAACTGCCGCCATCGGAGCTGCAGGCGACGGCGAACAGCAGCATCATCGCCACCATCAGCGCGATCAGCGCACGCGGGCGCGAGACGGGCAAACGGGCCATAGCCGAGAACCCTAGCCGGGCCGGTAGGGCCCCGGGGGCGGCGACGCGGGTCCACGGGCCGCCGCCCCTGCCACATCGCCCGGCGGAAATCGAATCCCACTGATTCGATCAGGCAGTGTTCGATCAGGCGGTGTTCGATCAGGCGATACCGGTCACCGACTCCGGATTGAAGTTGTCCCGCCATGCGACGGCCTGCTCCACCACGCTCAGGTCGTAGTCGGGCCCGCCGACGCCCACGGTGAACAGGGTCGCGCCGGCCTGCACCAGCCGCTCGGCCTGTTCGGCGCCGGGCCAGGACACCGACCGCTCGATCCGGTTCGCGTCGGTGCCGACCTCGGCGCAGTGCTCGGCCAGAATCTTCGACTTCCGTTCCAGCGCTTCGATATCGGCGAAACTGTGCCAGATGTCGGCGTATTCGGCGACCAGTCGCAACGTCTTTCGCTCACCACCGCCGCCGATCAGGATCGGAATGTGGCGCGTCGGCGCCGGATTCAGTTTCGGCAGCCGGGCGTCGATGCGGGCGAGATATTCCTTGAGCAACGCCAGACGTGTTCCGGGCGTGCCGAATTCGTAGCCGTACTCGTCGTAGTCCTTCTGGAACCAGCCGGCGCCGATGCCGAGGATCAGCCGGCCGCCGGAGATGTGGTCGACGGTGCGGGCCATATCGGCGAGCAGGTCGGGATTGCGATATCCGCCGCCGGTCACCAGGGCGCCGAGTTCGACTCGTTCGGTCTGCTCGGCGATCGCGCCGAGCATGGTCCAGCATTCGAAGTGAGCGCCGTCGGGATCGCCGTAGAGCGGGTAGAAGTGGTCCCAGTTGAAGACGATGTCCACGCCCGCATCCTCGGCCCGGCGCACGGCATCCCGGATCAGCCCGTAGTCGGGAGCATGTTGCGGCTGTAGCTGAACTCCGATGCGAACCGGTCGAGTCATCCGATGCTCCTTCGTCTCGTGAGCTGCTCTCGCGGCCGGTCAGCGGCCCTTGACGAGGCTACTCGCCCGCTGCACCCCGCGCGGGCCGCTGGGTTACTGTGGGGCGCGCACCGACCCCTCTACTCGGATCGTCCGGCACGTTCCTGCCGGTGAAGGGATTGATTCACCATGGCCACGGTCACCTTCGACCACGCCACCCGGCTCTACCCGGGTGGGACCAAACCCGCCGTCGACAAGCTGAATCTCGAGATCGCCGACGGCGAATTCCTGGTACTGGTCGGACCGTCCGGATGCGGCAAATCCACCTCGCTGCGCATGCTGGCCGGACTCGAGGAGGTCAACGACGGCCGCATTCTGATCGGCGAGAAGGATGTCACCGACGCCGAACCCAAACAGCGCGATATTGCGATGGTCTTCCAGAACTACGCGCTGTATCCGCATATGACGGTCGCGGAGAACATGGGTTTCGCACTGAAGATGGCCAAGGTCGGTAAGGCCGAGCGCACGCAGCGCGTGCTGGAGGCGGCGAAACTGCTCGACCTCGAGGACTTCCTGGACCGCAAGCCCAAGGCGCTGTCCGGCGGTCAGCGTCAGCGGGTCGCGATGGGACGCGCGATCGTGCGGCAGCCGCAGGTATTCCTGATGGACGAACCGCTGTCGAATCTGGACGCGAAACTGCGCGTGCAGACCCGCACGCAGATCGCCCAGTTGCAGCGCCGGCTCGGCACCACCACGGTCTACGTCACCCACGACCAGGTGGAGGCGATGACCATGGGCGACCGGGTGGCGGTGCTCAAGGACGGACTGCTGCAGCAGTGCGCCTCACCCCGGGATCTGTATCGGGATCCGGCGAATCTGTTCGTCGCGGGCTTCATGGGCTCCCCGGCGATGAACCTGTTCACCCTGCCGGTGTCGGACGGTTCGGTGACCGTCGGCGGACATTCGATCGCGCTGCCGCGCACGGTGGCCGACGCCGCGGGCGAGACCGTGGTGGTCGGCATCCGGCCGGAGCATTTCGATCCGGCCGGCGGTTCCGACGGCATCGCCATGGAGATCGATGTGGTCGAGGAGCTGGGTTCGGACGCCTACATCTACGGCCGTACCCTGGGCGAGGCCGGCGGAGATCAGACGATCGTCGCCCGCGCCGACTGGCGCAATCCGCCGCAGAAGGGCGACAAGCTGACGCTCACCAGCGATGCGGAGCACACCTATTTCTTCGACCCGGCCAGCGGTAAGCGACTGACCTAGGACTCGAATATCGTTGCCCTCGAACGCTTCCGGGTGCTCGAGGGCACGATCGTCAGCCCACGCACCGGTCCGCCGAAGACCCGCGCCGATCGTCTCATCGCTGTGCGGTCACATCCCGGGTTCCGACGCGTGCCCGGCGCCAGTCCTGGTTGACCCGGACCCGGATGTCCTCGAGCGCGACCTCGTCACCGCCGGCGCTGCGCAACTCCACCCGCACCGGTTCACCGGTGGTGTCTTCGATCCGCTCCAGCGGCGGCACTCCGCCCTGCAGATATTTGTCCCCCCACTGCCACAGCGCGAAGATCGCCGGCAGCAGATCCCGGCCCATCTCGGTGAGCACGTACTCGTTGCGGGTGCGCTTACCCTCTTCCCGATACGGCTGTTTGCGCAGCAGTCCCGCGTCGGTCAGTTTGCGCAGCGCGGCGGCCGCGGCGGCATCGGTGATACCCACCCGCGCCGCGAAACCGTCGAAGCGGGTGGTGCCGTAGATGGATTCGCGCAGAATCAGCATCGTCGAGCGGGCGCCGACGATATCCAGCGCCTTCACGATGGAACAGCCGTCCGGCTTCCACGAATTCAGATCACGCAGGGGTCCTTCCAACTTCACGGGCATGACGACGATCATACCAACTCTGACTTGCCACAACTAATGCCAGCTCCTAACCTGGCTTTAGAGCGACTGAGTCAGATGTCGCAACGGCGCGATACCGGAGGAATCGCCATGAGAGACGCAGTGATCGTCGAGGCCGTACGCACCCCGATCGGCAAGGGCAAAGCCACCGGAGCGCTGCACGAACTGCATCCGGTCGACCTGTTCGCCCACAGCCTGCGCGAGGTCGTGCGACGCAGCGGGATCGATCCGGTGCTGATCGACGACGTCATCGGCGGTGTGGTCACCCAGGTCGGCGAGCAGTCGGTCAACATCACCCGCCGGGCCGCGCTCGCGGCCGGATATCCGGAATCCGTTCCGGCCACCACGGTCGACCGGCAGTGCGGTAGCAGCCAGCAGGCCATCCACTTCGCCGCGCAGGGCGTGCTGGCCGGGGCCTACGACATCGTCGTCGCCGGCGGTCTGGAGTCGATGAGCCGGGTGCCGATGGGGTCGAGCGTGGCGGGCGCCACCGATATCAACGGCGTGGCCTTCACCGAGCGGTATCCGGACGAGCTGGTACCGCAGGGGATCAGCGCGGAACTGATCGCGGCGCGCTGGGGCATCTCGCGCATCGCCATGGACGAATTCTCGCTCGCCAGTCACGAAAAGGCCGCCACCGCAACGAAGAACGGATCCTTCGAGGCACAACTGGCGCCGTTGGCCGGGTTGAGCACCGACGAGGGCATTCGCGTCGGCAGCACCCTGGAAACCCTGGCCGGGCTGCGGCCGGCCTACTACAGCGAGGCCTATGCCGCCCGATTCCCCGAGATCGGCTGGAACGTGACCGCCGCCAATGCGAGTCAGATCAACGACGGCAGCGCGGCAGTGCTGATCATGACCAGTGAGAAGGCGGCGCAACTGGGCCTGCGGCCACTGGCCCGGCTGCACAGTTTCGCGGTCGCGGGCGACGATCCGCTGCTGATGCTCACCGCGGTGATCCCGGCGACTCGGAAGGTGTTGCAGCGCTCGGGCCTGTCGTTGGCCGATATCGACCTGTTCGAGGTCAACGAGGCCTTCGCCTCGGTGGTACTGGCCTGGGCCGCCGATACCGGCGCGGATCTGTCCCGGGTGAACGTCAACGGCGGCGCGATCGCGCTGGGGCATCCGCTCGGCGCCTCCGGTGCGCGGCTGGCGACCACGCTGGTCCACGCACTGCACGAACGCGGGGCCCGCTTCGGACTGCAAACCATGTGTGAGGCAGGCGGTTTGGCGAACGCGACCATCTACGAGCGGCTCTGAGCCTCAGACCGACACCACGACCAGCGCCGCCGCGAAACCGAGCAGCCACGCCTCGGCCAGCAGCGGCAGGGTGAGCAGCGCGTAAGGCCAGGCCGGGCGGCGTTCCCGCAACGCCCGCAGGGTCCACCGCCCGGCCAGCAGCAGCGCACCGACCAGGGACAGGAACGCCACGGCGTAGGCCAGCGGCAGATGACTGTCCCCCGGCCGAGTGCGCTGCCGCGCCATATCCCGGTACGGCAGGCCGTACCGCCAGATCACCCACGCCACACCGCAACCGGCCAGATAGACCGCGGCACTCAGCACGGCATCGCCGCGCCGCAGCGGCGGGCGAGCCGGCCGGAACTCCATGGCTACTTATGGAAATCCCTTCGACCGGTGCTCGCAAGCACCACTGGTCGACCGCCGGTCCGTCGCCGTTTCGCAGGGTTAGGCTGGCCCGGGTGAGCGATCTGGATCCGGCGTCGGCCCTGGTTTACGCGATTCCGCTGCGTACTCGCTTCCGCGGCATCACCGTCCGTGAGGGGATGCTGCTCGAAGGACCGCGCGGCTGGGGTGAGTTCTGCCCGTTCGTCGAATACGACGACCGCGAGGCCGCGAACTGGCTCGCCACCACGGTCGAGCAGATCGAGGAGGGCTGGCCGGAACCGGTCCGGGATCGCATTCCGGTCAATTGCACCGTTCCCGCGGTCGGACCCGAGCGCGCGTATGCCATCGTCGCCGAATCCGGTTGCCGCACCGCGAAAGTCAAGATCGCCGATCATCCCGACTCGCTCGCCGAGGATATCGAGCGGGTCGCGGCCGTCCGCGATGCGCTGGGTGGCGACGGTGCCGTCCGGGTCGATGCCAACGCGGTCTGGGATGTCGATACCGCGGTCACCAACTTGCGTCAGATCGACCGTGCCGCACAGGGTTTGGAATACGCCGAGCAACCGTGCCGGACGATCGAGGAGCTGGCGGCGGTCCGGCGGCGGGTCGACATTCCCATCGCCGCGGACGAATCCATCCGGCGTGCCGAGGATCCGCTGCGGGTCGCGGTGGCGGGAGCGGCCGATATCGCCGTACTGAAATGCACACCGCTCGGCGGAGTGCGGCGGGCACTGCGGGTGGCGCAGGCGGCGGGACTGCCGTGCGTGATCTCCTCGGCACTGGAGACGAGCGTCGGACTGTCGGCCCAGCTCGCGCTGGCCGGTGCCCTGCCGGAACTCGACCACGCCTGCGGGCTGGGCACCGTCAACCTGTTCGCCGGCGACGTGGTCGCGGAGTCACTGCGCCCCGTCGACGGATATCTGAGCGTTCCGCGCACCCCGCCGAACCCGGATCCCGCACTGCTGGAACGCTTCCGCCATCCCGATCCGGAGCGCACGGCGTGGTGGCGAAGCCGGCTGGAGCGGGTGCTGCGGCTCCTTGATTGATCGCGGCCTCGCACGCCTCGGCGGGTGCGGGACGAGGGTTTTCCCACCCGCCCGTCTGTGATTAGCTGATCGTGTGCCATCGGCAGTTCTCACGTGCTCGAACACACGATAGGAGTTCCGCAATGCCCACTCGTGATTCTGCGTGGCCGCAGGGTACGCCCTGCTGGATCGACTGTTCGGTCGACGATCCGCAGGCTGCCCGCGACTTCTACTCCGGTTTGCTGGGGTGGGAGATCATGGACAGCCCGCCCGAGGCCGGGGGATATCTGATGGCGATGCTGAACGGTAAACCGGCCGCCGGAATCGGGCCCAAGATGGGCGAGGCGCCGATGCCCTCGGTGTGGACCACCTACCTCGCCGCCGACGATGTCGACGCGGTCGCCGAGGCCATCGGCGCGGCCGGGGGCACCGTGTTCGTCCCGCCCTTCGACGTCATGGACGTGGGCCGCATGTGCGTGGCCGCCGATCCGACCGGCGGCATCTTCGGCGTCTGGCAGGCCAAGGCCCACACCGGTGCCGGTATCTACAACGAACCCGGCTCCTACTGCTGGAACGAACTGCACACCGGCGACTACGCCACCGCACAGGAGTTCTACCGCCGCGTCTTCGGCTGGACCTTCGACGAAATCGGCGACGGTGAGAACTTCGTCTATTCCACCTTCTCCCCGCCCGGTGCGGACGTCGCCGGCGGCGTCATGGACGCCGGCAGCGCACCCGGCGACAACCCGCCCTACTGGCTCACCTGGTTCCAGGTCGCCGGGACGGACGAAAAGCTCTCCCGCGCAACCGAACTCGGTGCCACGGCACTGATGGGACCGGACGACACCCCGTTCGGCCGCTCCGCCGTCGTCCAGGCTCCCCAGGGCGAGATCTTCGGCCTCATCGACCCGACGGTGCGAGCCGAGGCGCCCGGGCAGTAGCGCTCGTGTCCCGGGCCGTGCGGTACGGCCCGGGGCATCGGTTCAGCCCACTCGGGCGCCACAGTCGTGCAGAGTGGCGCGCAGAAGAAGGGCGGCTTCCGGGCCGATGATCCCGTCGACCAGCTCGAGGTAGCGCGTACAGAATTCCGGGCCGTGCGGGGCGAGGTCGACGCCGGGCGGCTCCAAGTGGTGGGCGATTTCGTGGAGTATGACCAATTCGCGCAGCGCCCACGCGGTTCCGCCGGTGTGCAGGGGTACGGCCAGGACGGCGCGGCCGGTTTCGTAGTGCGCCGCGCCGGTGCCCGCGCGGGCACGCACCGCGAGCGGCGTATCGGCCCGAAGCCATTGCGCGCGTACCCAATTCAATGCCAGGACTCGGTCCACATAGCTCTGGACCGACTCGACCGAGGCGAACTTCCGCTCGATCGGCAGCGTGAGCTGCGAGCCGTGCAAGTCGACCGTGCGAGCCCCGAATTCCTCGGCTCGTTCGAACATCCGCCGCACCAGACCCTCGGCATCGTAGACGCGGCTGCGCTGCGAATCCCGGGGCGTCACAACTGCGGCTCGCGGTGCGCCGGGCACATCAGGACGGCGCCGCACTGCGCCGCTCTCGTGCGGCTCATGCTCCGGGCGCTTCGAGACGCCCTCGCCCGGTGGGCAATTCGGGGGACAGACCCAGCCGTGCGCTTCGGCCGGCACGATCCCCGGCACGTCGCGCGGCCGGCGAGTACCCCGTGGATTCCTGCGGGCCGCGCCAGGTGCCGCGGGCGTCGGAGGTGCGGGAGTAGAAATCGGTGAGCTCGAGGTCCTTGTTGCGCAGGGCCAGCGCGGTGCCCGCGGCCGATTCCGCGGAGCCGGGATCGTCGCGCACCGCCTCGGCCTCCACATCCGCCTTCACCTGCGCCAGCCGGCGGCCGATCCGATCGGCGAACGCCATCTGGAAATTCAGCCGAGCCGTCACCGCTGCGACAGGGGCCTGTATGCGACGCTGCACCCTGCGACCCCAGCGCGTCTCCACCACGACCTTCTCCACGGTCGCCGATTTGTAGGCGCCGGATTTGATGTAGTGGTCCGACGCCCGCACCATCTGCACCAGCAGGCTCGTGTACAGCGCCTCGCAGGTCGCGATATCGGTGTCGAAGCCGTAGGCGTACACCTGCGTGGACGTGCGGGTCACATCGCAGCGCACATCGTTGGCCGCGGCGATCGCCACGAACAACTGCACGTAGGTGCGCAGCCCTTTCTTCCCCGCCTCGCCGATCGGGACGACCTTCTGCATCGGTGTCGGGCGGCGTTCGCGGCCGGCGATATGGGCACGGGCCACCGCCAGGTCGATCGACGAACGGGTCGCCAGGCGCTGGGCAGCCGCCATGAACGCCTCGGCCTCGTGCTCGTTGTCGGTCGACTCGGCCTGACGCAACAGCCCACCGATCCGGGTGAGCAACTTGTCCTGGGGCATCTGGGTCGACATCGAGCGCCAGGATACGAGAACGCACCGACATCCCCACACGATCGGGCGGGGGCGGAAGGCGGTAGCTCGCGGAACCACGGAGGGCGGGGGCGGACGCCGTATCCCACGCAGCAGCCGAACAATGTATCTTGCCTTGTGCAACCGGCGCAGTGTGCGGGCGCTCACGCTTGGCACCTGTGTTCGTTACGACCCTGGAGTATCGATGGCTTTGAACAAGGCGTCCTCGAACAAGGCGCGTAAGGCTCGCGCGCGCGCCGCGTCACGACGCTCGTCCCTCGTGTCCCGCGCCGCACTGGCCACCGCGTCGGTGGCACTGCTCACCGCCGGGTTGACGAGCGCCTGTTCGAGCGGCGACGGCAGCAACCCGACCGGCCAGAACCTGGGCGGGCGCGGTCCGATCACCTACGTCGAGGGTAAGGACACCACCGAGACGGGTGCGGTCAAGCAGCTCATCGACCGGTGGAACGCCGCCCATCCGAACGAGCAGGTGACGTTCAAAGAGCAGTCCAACGACGCCTCCCAGCAGTACGACGACCTGGCCCAGCACATGCGGGCCAAACAGTCCGACTACGACGTGATGGCGCTGGACGTGCCGTGGACCGCCGAGTTCGCGGCCAAGGGCTGGATTCAGCCGCTGAAGGACTCCTTCGCCCTCGACACCTCCACGCTGCTCTCGCCGACCGTCGCCAGCGCGACCTACCAGGGCACCCTCTACGCCGCGCCGCGCAACACCAACGGCGGCCTGCTGTACTACCGCAAGGATCTGGTTCCGAATCCGCCGAAGACCTGGCCGGAACTGCTGGCCGACTGCAATATCGCGCGCGATCACGGAATCGGCTGCTACGCAGGGCAGTTCGCACCCTACGAAGGTCTGACCGTGAACGCGGCCGAGGTGATCAACGCCTACGGCGGCTCGTTCGTCGGCCCGGACGGCAAGACCGCGACCGTGAACTCCCCGCAGTCGCGCGCCGGCCTGCAGGTGCTCACCGACGCCTACAAGAACGGCGACATCCCCAAGGAGGCCATCTCCTTCAAGGAGCCGGAGAGCCAGAACGCCTTCGCCTCGGGCAAGCTGCTGTTCCTGCGCACCTGGCCCAACTTCTACGGTGTGGCCCAGGCCGACTCCTCCGCGGTGAAGGGCAATTTCGGCGTCTCCCCACTGCCCGGTAAGGACGGCATCGGCGCCTCCACGCTCGGTGGTTACAACGCCGCCATCAGCGCCTACTCCAAGAACAAGGCCACCGCGCTGGACTTCCTGCGCTTCCTGATCAGCGAGGATGCCCAGCGCATCGTCGCCGAGGGCGCGTTCCCGTCGGTGCGGTCGTCGATGTACGACGATCCGGCGCTGATCGCGAAGTTCCCGTATCTGCCCGCGCTGAAGGATTCGATCGCCAGCGCCGTGCCGCGCCCGGTGACCCCCTTCTACCCGGCGGTGTCGAAGGCCATCCAGGACAACGCATATGCTGCGTTGACCGGTAAGAAATCAGTCGATGACGCGATCATCGGCATGCAGAAGGGCATCGAAGCCGCCGGCTCCTGACCCTGTCCGCAGTCTGCCCCGTAGGAGAGTTGAACGTGTCGAGTCCTTCGGGTGCGACCGATCTCGCGCCACCCGACGATTTGCCGGTGAGCCCGAAACCGAAGCGCGACAGTAACTCCCGGGGCTTACGGCTCCCGCAGGGGTCGGGCCGCGCGTGGTTGTTCGTCGCACCGGTGCTGGTGGCGCTCGCGGTCGTCATCGGCTATCCGGTGGTGCGCGCGGTGTGGATGTCGTTCCAGAAGGACGCCGGGCTCGACCCCGCCACCGGCATGTTCGTCGAGGGCGGCAGCGCCGGGTTCAGCAACTACACGCACTGGCTGCTGCAGCAGTGCACCCTGCCCGGCGGCGGAACCGAGCCGTGCCCCACCGGCAACCTGGGTTCGCAGTTCTGGGCGGCCATCGGGATCACCCTGCTGTTCACGGTGATCACCGTGACGCTCGAGGCGACCATCGGCCTCGGCATGGCGACCGTGATGGGCAAGACCTTCCGCGGGCGGGCGCTGCTGCGTGCCGCGGTGCTGATCCCCTGGGCCATCCCGACCGCGGTGACAGCCCGGTTGTGGGAGTTCATGTTCCAGTACAACGGCGTGGTCAACCGGGTGCTGCACACGCACATCCTGTGGCAGACCGATCCGTGGTGGTCGCGATTCGCGGTGATCATCGCCGACGTCTGGAAGACCACCCCGTTCATGGCGTTGCTGATTCTCGCCGGACTGCAGGTGATCCCGAACGACGTGTACGAGGCGGCCAAGGTCGACGGCGCCTCGGCATGGCAGCGCTTCACCCACATCACGCTGCCGCTGCTGAAGCCCGCACTGCTGGTCGCGGTGCTGTTCCGGACCATGGACGCGCTGCGCCTCTACGACCTGCCGGCCATCATGATGCAGGGCAACCCGGCGACCCGGACCATTTCGATCCTCGTGGTCGATCAGGTGCGGCAGGGCTCCAACAGCGCGGCCGCGCTGTCGGTGCTCACCTTCCTGATGATTTTCGCGGTGGCATTCGTGCTGGTGAAGATACTGGGCGCCAATGCGGTGGCGACGCAGGAAGAACAGCGGAAGGCACACTGATGACCACTGCTACCTCTGGGCGCAAACCGTGGCGGTCCGCGCGGGTGTACGTCGGTGCGCTGATCGTGCTGATCTGGGGCCTGGCCCCGTTCTACTGGATGGCGGTGACCGCCTTCCGCGATCCGGACTACACCTTCGACAACACCCCGTGGCCCACCCACCTGACCTTCGAGAACTTCCGCAACGCGTTCGACACCAGCCGCGGCAACGACTTCGGCCGGGCGCTGACCAACAGCGTCGTCATCGGCGCGGCCACCACCGTGATCGCACTGCTGATCGGCATGATGGCCGCCTACGCCTTGGCGCGCATGGCCTTTCGCGGTAAGACCCTAGTCGCCGGCTTGATCCTGAGCGCCTCGATGTTCCCGGTGGTCGTCCTGGTGACGCCGCTGTTCCAGCTGTTCACCAACATCGGCTGGATCGGGCACTACCAGGCGATGATCATCCCGAACATCTCGTTCGTGCTGCCGATGACGGTCTACGTCCTGGCCTCGTTCTTCGCCGAGCTGCCCTGGGAGCTCGAGGAAGCGGCCCGGATCGACGGCGCGAGCCGGTTCCAGGCGTTCCGGCTGGTGATGCTGCCGCTGGCCGCGCCCGCGGTGTTCACCACGGCGATCCTGGCGTTCATCGCCGCGGTGAACGAGTACCTGCTGGCCAGTCTGCTCTCGGTCGACCGGACCGAACCCGTGACGGTCGCGATCGCGCGGTTCTCCGGTAACGATCCGCTGGTGCAGCCGTATGCGGCGATCATGGCGGCGGGCATCATCGTCACCGTGCCGCTGGTGATCATGGTGTTGCTGTTCCAGCGCCGCATCATCTCCGGCCTCACCGCGGGCGGCGTCAAGAGCTAGGGCAGGCGGCGACCGATTTCGTCCCGAGCTGCCTTTCGATATCGGCGGGTGAGCCGGTGTAGTGGAGGGTTCGCAGGCCGAGTCGTGCCGCCGCTTCGCAGTTGTCGGGCCGGTCGTCGATGAACATCACACGACCCGGATCTCCGACTCCGGTGGCGGCCAGGGCATTTCGGTAGGTGTCGAGGTGCGGTTTGTTCATGCCGAGCCGGGCCGAGTAGAGGGCGTCGGTCATCAGGCCGCGCCAGTCGGAGGCGTCGAGCGCGTCGCCGACCGGGTGGGGCGCGTTGGACAGCAAGACCATCGGCAGATCCGCCTGGCGGGCCCGGTGCAGGAGGCCGACGACGCGGTGGTCGGTCCGCGTCCACAACGCGGTGTCGACGGCACGTAAGCGGGTGAGCAATACCGGTTCGGGCCGGCGGCCGAGCACCGCGGTCCAGAAGTCCGTGTCGTCGAACTCGCCGGAATCGTAGGGTTCGCGAGCGCTCCAGAAGGCGGTCTGGAAATGAGTGAGGTCTTCGGTGCGCCATCCGGCGAGTTCGGCGAGACCGCTCCACATGGGAGTGGTCGGCTGCAGGCCGATGACGCCGTTGTAGTCGAAGATGACCGCGTCGAGGTCGGTGGACGAGTGAGACAGAGCGCTTACCACTGGTTCTCCAATGCTCGATGAGACAGAGCGGCCACGCCCGCGGCGAGCAGGGCGGGCAGCACGAGGGCGACGGGCAGGGTCGTGACGGTGGCCACGGCCCCGATGAGGGCCGGTCCCGCGAGTAGTCCGAGATATCCGGCGACGGCCACGGCGGCGACGGCGCGCGGACCTCCCGTGCCGGCCGTGCTGAACAGGGAAGGAATCGTGACGGCCAGGCCGAGGCCGAAGACGGCCCAGCCGGCCAACGCGAACGGCACATCGTTCACCGACACACCGGTGAGAAGTCCGGCCGACGCCAGAATCGCGCCTGCCCGAACGACTTTCGGCGCTCCGAAGCGGGCGGTGAGCCGATCGCCGACGAGGCGTCCGGCCGCCATCGCGGCGCTGTACGCGGCGTATGCGGCGGCACCGACCGCGGCCGAGGCGTGCAGGCCGGTCAGGTGGACCGCCGACCAGTCGGCCGCCGCGCCCTCGCCGAGCAGACATGCCGCGGCCAGTGCGCCCAGCAGCCAGATCCGAGACCGGGACAGTCGGGGCGCACGCTCACCCACCACCACCCCCGGGTCGGCAAGCGGCGAGCCGACACAGCGCGTGGCGGGCGCCGCGGCGATCGTCGCGAGGACGACCGCGGCCGCGGTGATGCCGAAGACGTAGGTGTGCGAAATATGCGCGGCGACAACGGCCATCACCGCTCCGCCCAGCGCGCCGAGGCTGTAGGCCGCGTGCAGGCCGGACATGATCGGCCGGCCGTAGGCGTTCTGGCAGCGCATCGCGGCGGCATTCGCCGCGACGTCCAGTACCCCGTGCGCGGCGCCGAAGCACAGCGCCGCGGCGGCGAGCGCGATCGGCATCCGGCAGCTGCCGACCAGCGCGAGACTCAGGGCCAGACCGACCCCGCCGACGGTCAACAGCTGGGGCAACCGAGCAGGCCGGGCGAGGCGACCGCCGACCTGGAGGCCGGCGACCATGCCGACCGCGGCGGCGAGCAGGACCCCGGCCAGCCCGGCCGTGCCGAGTCCGGCGGATTCCTGGACCGCGGGGATCCGTGTTCCCCAGACGGCCATCACGACGCCGAGGCCGGCGAAGTAACCCGTCAGCAGGCCACGGCTCCGGACGACGTCGTCGGGTATGTCGAGTACGCGATTCGGAGGCATCGCGATGGTGCGTGTCATGAAGGCTCCATCAGTGCCGCCACCGATTTCGGGGTCGACGACGACCCGCGCGATCGGCGGTGGACGGATATGACGATTCCCGCCTCTTGCCAGGGGCAGAGGCACACGGACGGCGGGGAGAAAGACGTTCGGCGAGTGAGAGGTCGAATGCGATGCGCGACGTTGCACGTGAGCAAAACGGAAGCTACCAGGCAGTTTGTCGAGCTACCATTCGGAACGACCGCTGGTGCCTCACTTCACAAAATGCATGTCGGATGTCTAATTCATCCGTTTCGGTCCCGGCAACCGGGCGGTCGACACGGTGTCGGAAATACGTTGCGTTCTGCCTCTGCTTCATGGCGGCGAGTGCGGTTGCCGACGTGGTTATTCGGCTCACACCGATGCGCCGTCGGCCGGTCGTGACCGGTTTTCGAGCGGGATCACGATTTACTGGGTATTAGCTGTTCTGGTTGACCACCGACCGGCCCCGTAGGCTGGACGGGATCGTTGTTTCTCGCTGGTTCGCCGACGCTCCGGGAGGAGATGATCGTGAGCTCGACCCGCAAACCGCGGCGCGGCCGCCCGGAAACGGCGCCTTATGCCTCGATTGCCGGGTGGAAGCAGCTCGACGGTGTGTCCCGGCCGAACAGCGGGCGTCCCCGCCGCCGCGAGAAACCGGCCGGCGCCCGCGAACGCCCGCCGCGCACACGCGGTCAGCGGATTCGGCGTCTGCTGCTGGCCCTGTTCCTGATCTTCGTCGCGATTCCGTCGTTGCTGTTGGTGCTCGCGTACTGGAGCGCCGAGATACCCGATCCGAGTGCGGTGCAGACCAATCAGATCGCCACCGTCACCGCCGCCGACGGAACGACCGTCCTGGCGAAAATCGTTCCCCCCGAAGGCAATCGCACGCCGGTGCCGCTGTCGGAGGTGCCGCAGACCATGCGCGACGCCATGCTTTCGGCCGAGGATCGCGACTTCTACCGCAATCCCGGATTCTCGGCGCCGGCCTTCCTGCGCGCGGCGCGCGACAATCTGCTCGGCCGCGACGACGCGGGCGGTGGATCCACCATCACCCAGCAGTACGTCAAGAACGCCTTCCTCAGCTCGGAGCGCACCCTGTCGCGCAAGATGCGGGAGCTGGTGATCTCGGCGAAGATGGCACGGCAGTGGAGTAAGGACGACATTCTCGCCGCGTACCTCAACACCATCTACTACGGCCGGGATGCCTACGGGATCGCGGCGGCCGCGCGCGCCTACTTCGACAAACCGGTCTCGCAGCTGACCCTAGCCGAGGGCGCGGTGCTGGCGGCGGTGGTGCGCACGCCGTCGATCCTGGACCCCGAGACGCACCTCGACCAGCTGAAAGCCCGGTGGAACTACGTGCTCGACGGCATGGTCGGGATGGGCGTGCTGACACTCGGCGAACGCGACAAGGTGCAATTCCCGACGATCGCGCCCGCACCCAAACCCGACGACGACGCCGCCCGCGGCCCCGCCGGGTTGATCCGCACCCAAGTGCTGAAGGAGTTGCGCGCGGCGGGGATCAGCGATCAAGAGATCAACACCGGTGCGCTGCAGATCACGACGACCATCGACGCCAAAGCGCAGGAGGCCGCGCTGGACGCGGTGCACCGCACCCTCGACGGCCAGCCGCCGCAGCTGCGCAGTGCGGTGGTGTCGATCGATCCGCGTTCGGGTGCGATCCGGGCCTACTACGGCGGCGAGGACGGAGTCGGCTACGACTTCGCCCAGGCTCCCCTGCAGACCGGGTCCTCCTTCAAGACCTTCGCCGTGCTGGCGGCGCTGCAGCAGGGCTTCACGCTGACGTCCCAGCTGGACAGTTCGCCGGTCGTTGTCAACGGGGTGAGGGTGACCAACGTCGAGGGTGAATCCTGCGGAACCTGCAGTCTCGCCGAGGCCTACAAGCGTTCGCTGAACACCAGTTTCATCCGGCTCACCCAAGCCATCGGGCCCCGGGCGGTGGCCGATGCCGCCCACCAAGCCGGTATCCCCCAGCAGATCCCGGGCGTACCGGGCACCTCACTGTCGGAACCCGACGGGCAGCCGGCGCCGACGGTCGTCCTCGGCGTGTACTCGGTGCGGCCCATCGATATGGCGTCGGCCTATGCCACCATCGCGGCGTCGGGCAGCTATCACCAGCCGTACTTCGTGCAGCGAGTGGTGGCCGGTGACGGCCGGGTACTGCTCGATCGCGGGGCGCCCGGGGGCGGGCAGCTGCCGCCGCCGCAGCAGCGCTTCCCGCGCGGGATCACCGATACGGCCACCAAGGCGATGCAGCCCATCCCGGCGTATTCGAACGGCCACACGCTGGCCGGGCGTCCGTCGGCGGCCAAGACCGGGACGACGCAGCTCGGAGACACCGGCGAGAACAAGGACGCCTGGATGATCGGTTTCACCCCGTCGCTGTCCACCGCGGTCTGGGTGGGTACCGATCAGCCGGAGCCGATCCGGACGGCGGGCGGCGGCCTGATCTACGGCTCCGGGCTGCCGTCCGACATCTGGAAGCGCACCATGGACGGCGCGCTCGCCGGCACTCCGGTCGAGCAGTTCGCCAATCCCGATCCGAGCGCGGCGGCCGGGCCGTTCGCGGCGCCCCCGCCACTGAATTCGGCGGGGCCGTTCACGGAGCCGGAGCCCCAGACCGCGGCGCCGCAGCCGACCGGGAACGCGCCGTTCGACGTCCTGCAACCGCCGTCGCAGTCGGAGCAGCAGCCGCCGCCGGTGATCGTCATTCCGCCCGCTCCGCCGCCACCGCCACCACCCCCGCCGCCGCGGCAGGTGGAGATCTTTCCGGGGCTGACCGTCCCGGTTCCGGGATGACGGTCCGATCCGGCACGCTGTGATGAAACGAATTGGAGTAATCCGGCCATCATCCAGCACACGCCGATAGGGTGGAACGGGGTTGAACACGAGACATTAGGGGCGACACGGGTGGATTTCGAAGTGGTGGAGCGCCACGAGACACTGGTGGCGGGCACGGTGCTACGCAGCCCGGCGCTGGCGGTCGAGGGACCGCGCCGGCAGAAGGTGGAAGAGGCGTGGAAGCGAACTCTGGCGCGCCGGTTACCCGGCCCGCCGGCGACCGCATATGTCGACCACGCGCCCGAGATCGGTTCCTATCTGACCCATATCGTCGGCTACCGGTGCGAGAGCCTCGACGATCTGCAGCCCGGTGATGTGCTGGCCCGCGTCCCCGCGGCGAAGTTCGCGCGCTTCCTGCGCACCGGCGACAACCTGGGCGACACCATCGTCTCGATCTGGCGCGCGGTCTGGGATCTGGAAGCGGCCGGCGCGCTGGTGCGGGCCTACACCGGCGATTTCGAGCACTATCCGGAGGCGCGCACGGTCGAGGTGTTCGTCGCCCTGCAGAGCGATCCGCTGACCGACGCGTTGAACAACGGTGTGGCCCAAGCCGATTCCGGCGAGAACAGGTAGGGACTCGTGGACTTCGAAATCGTCACCCTGGAACCGAGCCTCGTCGGGGGACTCACTGTCCCGCTGGCCGGGCGCGAGGTGACCGCACGAGATCTGGATCTGGTGAACTTCACCTGGGACCGCTATCTGTCGCGGGAGAAGAACGTCCCGCGCGTCGCGGCCTACATCGGCCAGGACGACCACGCCGTCGCGGTCCTCGGCTACGAACTCGGCGGACTCGACGAACTCGACACCGGCGACGTGATCACCCGCATTCCCGCGGGCCGCTATGCCAAATTCGTCGTCTCCGACAAGCCCTACGATCTGCTCCGCACCGCCTGGGCCAAGGTCGCCAAGGCCGAGAGCGCCGGCACGATCACCCGCTCCCACACCGCGGAGATCGAACGCTACACCGGCCCCACCTCGGTCGAGGTGTACGTGTCGCTCGACTGACCGCCGAACGAAAAGCAACGAATCAGGCTGGGCCCCCGCGATTTCCGCAGGGGCCCAGCCTGATTTCGAAGCCTGATATTCACAGCGACATTCGCGCCTGACGCAACCCCGCACGGGCCGACCTCGAGGAGGCCCCGTTCGCGGCCGGCTCGCCGATGCGGTGCCGTGGCGCAAGCGACGAAGGAGCAAGCCACGGCGCCGCATCGGCGAGCCCTAGGGGCCGCGAACCCGCCGAGCGAAGCGAGGCCGAACTATTCAGCGCCGATGATGAACGCTTCCAGCTGGGTGCGCGCGATGTCGTCGGCGAGCTGCTTCGGCGGGGACTTCATCAGGTAGGCCGAGGCCGGGATGACGGGTCCGCCGATGCCGCGGTCCTTGGCGATCTTGGCGGCGCGCACGGCGTCGATGATGATGCCGGCCGAGTTCGGCGAGTCCCACACCTCGAGTTTGTACTCCAGGTTCAGCGGCACGTCACCGAAGGCGCGGCCCTCGAGGCGCACGTAGGCCCACTTGCGGTCGTCGAGCCAGCCGACGTGGTCGGACGGGCCGATATGCACGTCGTTGGCGCCCAGCTCCTTCTTCAGGTTGCTGGTGACCGCCTGGGTCTTGGAGATCTTCTTGGACTCCAGGCGCTCGCGCTCGAGCATGTTCTTGAAGTCCATGTTGCCGCCGACGTTGAGCTGCATGGTGCGGTCCAGCTGCACGCCGCGGTCTTCGAACAGCTTGGCCATCACGCGGTGGGTGATGGTCGCGCCGACCTGAGACTTGATGTCGTCACCGACGATCGGCACGCCGGCGTCGACGAATTTCTGCGCCCAGGCCGGGTCGGAGGCGATGAAGACGGGCAGCGCGTTCACGAATGCGACGTTGGCGTCGATGGCACACTGCGCGTAGAACTTGTCGGCATCTTCCGAACCGACGGGCAGGTACGAAACCAGCACGTCGACCTTGGCATCTTTCAGCGTCTGCACGACGTCGACCGGCTCGGCCTCGGAGAGTTCGATGGTCTGCGCGTAGTACTTGCCGATGCCGTCGAGGGTCGGGCCCCGCTGGACGGTGACGCCGGTCGGCGGCACGTCGGAGATCTTGATGGTGTTGTTCTCGCTGGCGAAGATCGCATCGGACAGGTCGAATCCGACCTTCTTCGCGTCGACGTCGAATGCGGCGACGAACTTCACATCGCGCACGTGGTACTGGCCGAACTTGACGTGCATGAGGCCGGGCACAGTCGAGTTCTCGTCTGCGTCCTTGTAGTACTGCACGCCCTGGACCAGCGAGGAGGCGCAGTTGCCCACGCCGACGATGGCCACGCGAATCTCATTGGCAGCCGGGTTGACATCACTCATGGCCGACATTTCCCTCTTTCTGTGGTGCCGCCTTCATTGATTGCTCCGCTGCAATCAACTCGTTGAGCCAGCGCACTTCGCGCTCGCTTGATTCGAGACCGAGTTGATGGAGCTGGCGGGTGTAGCGATCCAGTGTTCCGCTGGCGCGTTTGATCGCCTCCCGCAGTCCTTCTCGGCGCTCCTCGACCTGCCGTCGTCTGCCCTCGAGGATCCGCATCCGCGCCTCGGCGGGGGTGCGGCTGAAGAAGGCGAGATGAACGCCGAAGCCGTCATCGGTGTAGTTCTGCGGGCCGGTATCGGCGAGCAGTTCACCGAACCGCTCTCGACCCGATTCGGTCAGTTGGTAGACCCGGCGGGCCCGGCGGGTGACCGCGCCGGCCGGACTCTCCTCGGCGATCAGACCGTCGGTCTGCATGCGCCGCAGCGTCGGGTACAGCGACCCGTAGGAGAAGGCCCGGAACGGTCCCAACAGGCCCGTCAACCGTTTGCGCAGCTCGTAGCCGTGCATGGGTGACTCCAGGAGCAGCCCGAGAATCGCGAGTTCGAGCACGGGCCTCACCTCCTGACTGTATTGAACAGACCTAACCGATGGATGCGATTACAAACTATATCGGACCGATATAGTGAGTGGAAAGGAACGTGTGGCTTCTCTCGGTGGCATGCCGTGCCCCCGCCGACGCAAGTACTCTGGGACCCGTGCGAATTCAGCGGCAGGTGGTCGACTATGCGCTCCGGCGCAGGTCGCTGCTGGCCGATGTCTATGCGGGCCGTGTGGACGTCGCCGAGGTATGTGATGCGAATCCGTACCTGCTGCGTGCGGCGAAATTCCACGGGCGGGGGAGCGAGGTCACCTGTCCGATCTGCCGAAAAGAGCAGCTCACGCTCGTTTCGTGGGTCTACGGCGACGGATTGGGACCGATCGCGGGTTCGGCCCGAACCCCCGAGGAACTGGTGCGGCTGGCCGAGACTCGGGAAGAGTTCTCGGTGCACGTGGTCGAGGTGTGCCGGACCTGTAGTTGGAATCATCTGGTGCAGTCGTATGTGCTGGGGCACACCCCGGCACCGCGGCGCCGTCGTGGTGGCGGCGCTCGTCGGACTGCCGCCGAATGACGGGCACACTCGACTGATATGTGGAGCGGTTCCCATACCGGCCGACGACGGCCGCGCACGCCCGCACCGAGCTATCCGGACCGTATCGAGTTATGGAGATCCAGGCTGTGACTTCGCCTTACGACGATGGACCGAACGGCGGTCGGCCCCCGCGCGGCCCGCAATCCGGACCCGGTGGTCAACCACCGCGTCCGGCAGGCGGCAACCCGCCCGGCGCCCGGCCGCTACCGCCGCGTCGCCAGGCACCGCCCCCGGGACCGGGCGGTCCCCGCGGCGGCCAGCCGGGCGGACCGCCGAATCCGGCCGGTGGCCCACCACGACGCCCCGGCCCGCCGCCCGGCGGTGACCGCACGCCGCCGATGCGCGGCCCGGCCGGTGGCCCGCCACGCACGGGCGGGCAGCCCACGGTGCGCGGCGGTCAGCCGAATCCGGCCGGTGGCCCGCCGCGCCGTCCCGCGAACCCGGCACCGCGTCCGGGGGCGGGGGCAACGCAGAAGATCGCCAAACCGGGCGAGCAGAAACCTCAGGCCACCCAGAAGATCGCGGCCGGAACCCTCGGTGAGGCGATGGCGCAGCGCGGCCCGCGCTCGACCGCGGCCAACCGGTCGGCTCCCGGTGGCGCCGGGACGCGTCCCGGATCCGGTCCGGGCACCGGCGGACGCCGCGCGGTTGCCGGCGGTACGCCCCCGTCGGGTCCGCCGCCGCGCAAGGGCAACGGCGGCGGTGACGGTCCGGGTGGATCGGCGGGCAGGGGCCCGAAGACCAAGAAGAAATCCCCGTGGCGCATCGTGCGCCGAGTGATCTATGTCCTGGTGGCATTGGCCATCGTGGTGCCGAGCGCGGTCTTCCTGATCGCGTACACGACGGTCTCGATACCCCAGCCGGGCGATCTCAAAACCCCTCAGGTCGCCACGATCCTGGCCTCCGACGGCACCACGCAGATCAGCAGAATCGTTCCGCCGGAAGGTAACCGGACCGACGTCACCATCGACCAGATCCCGCCGCACGTGCGCAATGCGGTGATCGCGGCCGAGGACCGGGACTTCTACTCCAACCCGGGCTTCTCCATCAGCGGTTTCGCCCGCGCCGCGCGCGACAACCTGATGGGCAAGGACACCGCCGGTGGTGGTTCGACGATCACCCAGCAGTACGTCAAGAACGCGATGGTCGGCAATCAGCATTCGCTGAGCCGCAAGATGCGCGAGCTGGTGATCTCGGCGAAGATGGCGCGGCAGTGGAGCAAGGACGACATCCTCACCGCGTATCTGAACACGATTCCGTTCGGTCGCGGCACCTTCGGCATCGACGCCGCGGCCAAGGCCTACTTCGGCAAGTCGGTCGAACAGCTGACGGTCGAAGAGGGCGCGATGCTGGCCGCCACCATCAACCAGCCGTACGGCCTGGACCCGGAGAACAACCCGAAGGGCGCCGAACAGCGCTGGAACTACGTCCTCGACGGCATGGTCAAGGCCGGTTCCGTACCCGCCGCCGAACGCGCCAAGATGGTGTATCCCAAGGTTCTGCCGTCCAGCGCCAAGGACGACAGCGAGAACAAGACCGCGGGCCCCAACGGCTTGATCAAGCGGCAGGTGCTCAGCGAGCTGTCCGAGGCCGGCATCAGCGATACCCAGCTGAACACCGAGGGTCTGCAGATCACCACGACGATCGATCAGAAGGCCCAGCAGGCGGCGATCGATTCCGTGCACAAGAACATGCAGGGTGAACGCGACGAGGTCCGGACCGCGGTCGTCTCGGTCGATCCGAAATCCGGTGCGGTGCGCGCCTATTACGGTGGCGACAACGCAACCGGCTGGGACTTCGCCAATGCCGGGTTGCAGTCCGGCTCGACCTTCAAGGTCTTCGGCCTGGCCGAGAATCTGGAGCTCGGCAAGCCGCTGTCGACGATGTACGACAGTTCCGATCTGACCGTCAACGGCATCAAGATCACCAACGCCGAAGGCGAAACCTGCGGCACCTGCACCATCGCCGAGGCACTCAAGCGGTCGCTGAACACCAGCTTCTACCGCATGGAACTCGATATGCCGGACGGCCCGGCCAAGATCGCGGCGATGGCGCATCGGATGGGCATCCCCGACACGATTCCGGGTGTGGGCCAGACCCTGACCGAACCCGATGGTTCCGGGCCCAACAACGGCATCATCCTGGGTCAGTACCAGGTGCGGCCGCTGGATATGGCCTCCGCGTACGCGACCATCGCGGCCTCGGGTGTGTATCACAAGCCGCATTTCGTGCAGAAGGTCGTCACGGCCGACGGTCAGGTGCTGCTCGACCGCGGACAGGTCGCCGGGGAGCAGCGGATCTCCGCAGCGGTCGCCGACAACCTCTCGTCGGCGATGCAACCGATCGCCGCGTCCTCCCGCAACCACGGCCTGGCCGGCGGCCGGCTGTCCGGCTCCAAGACCGGTACCACCCAGCTCGGTGACACCGGTCAGAACAAGGACGCGTGGATGATCGGCTTCACCCCGTCGCTGTCGACAGCGGTCTGGGTGGGTACCGCGGACGGTGTCGCGCTGAAGACGCCCGGCGGCTCGATCATGTACGGCTCCGGCCTGCCGTCGGATATCTGGAAGGACACCATGGACGGCGCGCTCGAGGGGACGCCGAAGGAGAACTTCCCGAAGCCGGCCGCGATCGGCGGTCAAGCCGGTGTGCCGTCCTTCTCGGCGCCCTACACCGCGCCGAGCACCACGCAGCAGGAGTATCAGCCGCCGGTCGTGGTGAAGCCGTCGCAGGTCGAGATCCTGCCGGGCATCACCATTCCGGTGCCGGGCATCCAGCCGAACCCGCGGTCACAACCGCAGCAGAACCAGCCGCAGTCGCAGGACACGGGGCCGCTGCCGGGGCAACCGGTGGCGCCCGCCGACGGCACGTCACCGAGCACCTCCAACTCCGGTGACACCAGCGGCAATTCACGGTCCCAGCGTCCGGGTGCGGGCGTCGGCAACAGTACCGACGGGACAGGAGACGGGTACACCAACAGTCACCGGTAGCCTCGGGTGGCGTGAGTGAACAACAGCCGGTGGCGGCCTCGACGTTCGGTGACGAAGGTGTCGAGACCGCCACCGGTTTCGTCTCCGCGGCGCCCCTCGCGGCGGATCGGAGGTCGGCGGCCCGCCGGGACAAACCCAGCCGCACCGATTCGATGACCGCGCAGTTGAGCAGCACGATCGGCGGCCCGGTCGGCGACCACGCCCTGATCGGCAGGGCCCGCTTCTGGACTCCGCTGCGCATCCTGCTGGCCTTCGCGGTGGTGTTCCTCGCCTTCGGCTGGGCCGGTAAGGCCGGCTGCATCCAGCAGACGACCACCTCGGAGGGCCATCTCACCCTCGACTGGAACAACGGCCGCCAGTACGTGGCCATGTGCTACTCGGACACGGTGCCGCTCTACGGCGCCGAGCATCTCGACGAGGGCGCGTTCCCCTACAAGAAGAAGTGGACCGAGGTCGGTCCCGACGGCAAGCTGCAGACCCGGTACATGGAGTATCCGGTGCTGTCGGGCCTCTACCAGTACCTGGCGATGGAGGTCGCCAACATCTGGATGTCGCTGCCGTTGCCGAAGGCGCTGTCGGTGGTGGTGTATTTCAACGTCGTCGCCGTGGGACTGGCACTGGCCTGGCTGGTGACGGTGTGGGCGTCGGCGATGCTCTCGGGCCGCCGCATCTGGGATGCCGCGCTGGTGGCCCTCTCACCGCTGGTGCTCGTGCACATATTCACCAATTTCGACGCCCTGGCAACGGCTTTCGCGGCCACGGGCCTGCTGGCGTGGGCCAGGCGGCGACCGGTCCTGGCCGGGATACTGCTCGGGCTGGGCGGTGCGGCCAAGCTGTATCCGCTGTTGCTGCTGGGCCCGATCGTGGTGCTGTGCCTGCGCGTCGACGGCCGCGACCGCTTGCCGGGCCTGCGAGAACAGCTGCGGCGCAACGGCAACAACGTGATCGCCGCGCTGCGCGACTATCTGGCCGGGGCGCGGATCAGCCCGCTGCGCGCGGCGCTGGTGACGGTGGTGTCGGCGGTGCTGGCCTGGCTGGCGGTGAATCTGCCCATCGCCGTGCCGTTCACCGAGGGCTGGTGGGAATTCTTCCGGCTCAACAGTGAACGCCATGCCGATCCGGATTCGCTCTACAACGTGGTCACCTCCTTCACCGGCTGGCAGGGTTTCGACGGTCCACTCGCCTCCTCCGACACTCCGACCGCACTGAATACGGTGTCGCTGGTGTTGTTCGCGGCCGCCTGCGCGGTGATCGGCTACATCGCGCTGACCGCCGCCCGCCGACCCCGGGTGGCACAGCTGGCCTTCCTGGTGGTGGCGGCGTTCCTGCTGACCAACAAGGTGTGGAGTCCGCAGTATTCACTGTGGCTGGTGCCGCTGGCGGTGCTGGCCCTGCCGCACCGGCGAATCCTGCTGGCATGGATGACGATCGACGCGCTGGTGTGGTTCCCGCGCATGTACTACTACCTCGGCACCGAGGACAAGGGCGTCCCCGAACAGTGGTTCACCAGCGCGGTCCTGATCCGCGACCTCGCGGTCGTGGGCCTGTGCGCGTTGGTGGTCCGCCAGATCTACCGGCCCGACCTGGACCTCGTGCGAAGCGACGGCGCCGACGATCCGGTGGGCGGAATTCTGGACCGCGCGCAGGACCCGGCGCTGCCGTGGTTGCCGTCGGCCCTGCAACCCAGGGCGCCGTATCCGGCCTCTGGCGCGAACACCCGCTCATGGGCCAGGATCGACACATGACCGCATTGAGCGAGCAGGCGACCACCTTCCTCGAGTTGCACCGCCCCGGCGACCCGGCGATTCTGCCGACCGTCTGGGACGCGTGGTCGGCGAATCTGGTGCAGGCGGCCGGTTTCGCCGCACTGACCGTCGGCAGCCATCCGCTGGCGGATTCGCTGGGCAAATCGGATCAGGAGGGGATGACCTATCCCGAGTCGATGGCCCGGGTTCGCGAAATCACCGCGGCCGTGGACATTCCCGTCTCGGTCGATATCGAATCCGGCTACGGCCTGAAGCCGGCACAACTGATCGACGGGCTGCTGGAGGCGGGCGCGGTCGGCCTCAACATCGAGGATTCGGTGCACAGCGAGGGTGGCCGCCTGCGTGAGCCGAGCGAGCACGCCGACTTCGTTGCCGGACTGCGGCAGGCGGCCGATGCCGCCGGTGTGCACGTGGTGGTCAACGCCCGCACCGATCTGTTCCTGCGCGAGGACCAGAACACCCCGGATCGCGTGGAGCGGGTGCTGGAGCGGATGCGGCTGGCGGCCGACGCGGGTGCCGACGTGTTGTATCCGGTGGGCCAGCGCGATCCGGAGATCCTGCGCCGGCTCTGTGCCGAACTTCCGTTGCCCGTCAACGCCATCGGTCTGCCGGATCAGGGCGATCGGGCGTGGTTCGCCGAATTGGGTGTTGCCCGAGTCAGTTTCGGGCCTTTCCTGCAACGCGCACTGAGCACCGAGGCGAACCGGTTGCTGGCCCGCTGGCAGTAATCCCGGAACCCCGGCACCGAACCGGGTGCGGTTCTGTGACAATGGAACACGCCGATGCCCGTCGCAACGCATGCCACGAAGCCCGAGATGAGCGAGCCGACGGCATGCGAACGGGGCGGTCATCGGCGCTGTGATCGCCGTTCAAGCGACCCACTCGTCGCGGTCGGTCCAGGACGGGTAGTCCGTGTATCCGATCGGTCCCCGGCCGTAGAGACCGTCCTCGCGCACCGGTGCCGGCGCTCGCCCGTGCCGAATCCGCGACACCAGATCGGGGTTGGCGACGAAGGCGCGCCCGAAGGACACCAGATCCGCTCGGCCGTCGGCGAGTACCCGCTCGGCCGCCGCCGGTGTGGTCGGCGCGCGGTTCTCGCCGACATTGGCGATGAGTGTGCCGTTCCAGCGCGGGCGCAGATCGTCGAGCGCCGGATAGTCGTCGTTGTCGGTGAGGTGCAGATAGGCGAGATCTCTCCCTGCGAGTTCACCCACCAGGGCGCGATAGAGCGGCGCCGGATCTGCCTCGCGCATCCCGAACTGCGGATTGCCCGGGGACAGCCGGATCCCGACTCGATGCGAACCCGCCACCGCGGCAGCGGCATCGATGACCTCGAGTGCGAATCGCATGCGATTGGAGATCGTGCCGCCGTATTCGTCGGTGCGCAGATTGGTGTTGTCGGCCAAGAACTGATGAACGAGATAGCTGTTCGCCCCGTGGATTTCGACACCGTCGAATCCGGCGGCGAGCGCGTTGGCGGCGGCATCGGCGTAATGCTGGACGGCCTGTGCGATCTCGGCGCGGGTCATGGCACGGGGGTGCGGCGCCGGAGCCTTCCCGCCGTCGAGCAGGTGGACCGGATCGGATGCCGGCACCGCGGACGGACCGGCCGGCAGGGTGCCGTCGATCCGGGCGAGCGGATGGCCCCACCGGCCACCGTGCATGAGCTGGGCGAAGATCCGGCCGCCCGCGCCGTGGACGGCGTCGGTGACCCGGCGCCATTCGGCGATGTGCGTCTCGGTGGCCAGGCCCGGCACCCACGCCTCGCTCTGCCCGCTGGAATGCGGCCAGATGCCCTCGGTGACAATGAGTCCGGCCTCCGCCCGCTGGGCGTAGTAGGTCGCCACATCGGCGGTGGGTGAACCGTCGGGACGGGAGCGCAGCCGAGTCATCGGCGCCATCACGACGCGATTGGGCAGATGCAGGTGGTGTGCGTGATAGTCGGTCAGCAACAGCATGCGCGTACCGTAGAACCTGACATCAATGTGAGGTGCAAGGAGAAACCGGTGCGCATCGGTGAACTGGCACGACGCACGGGCGTCAGCGTGCGATCGTTGCGGTACTACGAGAGCCAGGGCCTGCTCGCCTCGACCCGGACCTCCGGCGGTCAGCGCGAATACCGTGAGCAGGCCGTGGACCGTGTCGTTCGCATTCAGGAGATGTTCGCCGCGGGACTGCACAGCCGCACCATCGCCGAACTGCTCCCGTGCATCAACGACACCGACGGCACACCCGCGGCGACCGCGACACCGTGGCTCACGGAAACCCTTGCCGCCGAACGCAAGCGCATCGAGGCGTGCATCAAGGATTTGGTCCGCACCCGCGACGTGCTCGACGGCGTGATCAGCGCGGCGCAGGGCGAGCCGCAGTAACGCCCGGTCGGGCGCGCCCGCACGTCAGGCGGCAACGCCCGCCCGATGCTCCCGGACACCGCCGGGTACCGGCGATGTCGGCTCCCCGGCCGGCGCGGCATCCCGCCGGGTTCCGGACCGCAGCGAGGCCAGCACCATCCCGATCAGGCCGACGCCGAGGCCCGCAATCGTCGACGGGCGCAACGGTTGTGCGATCAGCAGCCAGGCCAGCACCGCCGTGACCAGCGGGGTGACGAAGAACAGCTTGCCGACACGGGTGGCGTCCCAGCGCCGCAGCATGGCGTTCAGCAACAGGAAGCACGCGACGGCGTTGATCGCCACCATCCACACCAGCGAGCCGGCGAACCGAAGGGGATCGGCGATATGGGTACTGCCGCTCGCGAGCATGAAGATTCCGGCCACCGGCGCGCTGACCAGAACGTGCACAGCGGTATTGGTGCGAGGGTCGACCTGCGGCACGAAACGCTTCTGATAGACCGTGCCGAGACTCAGGCCCAGCAGGCCGAGCACACACAGCACCAAACCCGTTGCGGAGAAATGGGATTGATCGAAGACGGCCAGTCCGACCCCGATGCCGCCGACACCGAATCCGATCCATTGCCGCACGGTGACCGACTCCGCGAGCACGGTCCCGGCGAACAGTGCGATCACCACCGGATTCAATCCCTGTACCAGGGAGATCACCGCCGCGGACACATGCTCGGCCATGGCCGTGTAGAAGGCCCCGAACTGCACCATTTGCATGAGCAAGCCGGCGACGGCGACATGCAGTAGTTCCCGGCCACGCGGCCATGTCGCCCGCACGGCAACGGCATACGCGGCCAAGGCCACCCCGGCGAAGGCGAAGCGTGCGAACAGCACCACCATCGGCGGCGCCGCGCCGACGCCGATGATGCCGGCGATGAACGCGCTGCTCCACATCACGACGAAGGCCGCGGGCGCGGCCGTCTCCATCAGTCGGTTCCGCACGACGCCTCCCAAGTAACCGCTTCAACTGGTTATCAACCCTGACATCGGGGCAACTAACCTGTCAAGGGGGTTACTATAGGGAGGTGTTCACCTTCGTCAGCGGCAACCTGGCCCTGGATTTCGCCGGCACGGTCCAGGAGCGCAACGCCGGTTTCATCGATCTGCTGACGGCTCCCGCCGCACTCGACGAATGGCTGATCGCGGCCGGACTACTGGACTCCGCGGCACAGTGCGACGCGGCCGCACTCGCGCGGGCGGTCGAACTGCGCGAAGCGGTGTACCGCCTGGCCCTGGCCACGAGCGTCGGCGAGCCGTGGCGCGATGCCGACCGCGTGCTGGTGAATCGGATCGCCGACGGGCCGAAACCCTCGATCGCCCTGCGCGCCGACACCGGCGTGACCCGGCGCGGCGATTGCGATCACGCCCTCGCCCGGATCGCGACCGAGGCGATCGAACTTCTCGGCGGACCCGATCGCGATCGGATCAAACAATGCGGCCGCGACACCTGCACACGCCTCTACCTCGACACCTCCCGCGCGGGTTCGCGACGCTGGTGCGATATGACGCTGTGCGGCAACCGCGCCAAGAGCGCGTCGTTCCGCGCTCGCCGCGGCAAGCCGTAAGTCACCGCGCGGGAACGAGTTCGCGCGCCACCGGCGACACCATCGGCCGATATCCGCGCGGGCGGGCGCGGACGAACGCGAAGAAGAAGAACACCAGCAGTATCGCGCGTCCCCACACTCCGAACTGCACGAGTTTCTCGTAGAAGTCCGCACCCGTCCCGCTGCCCAGGGCATGGAAGTAGCGGAAGACCCCGATGCCGAGCGCCAGATCGGCCAGCAGATAGGCGCCGATCGCCGCCCACGGCACCTCGAGCAGGACGAAGAACGGCAGTATCCACAGCGTGTACTGCGGTGAGTGCACCTTGTGGAACAGCAGGAATCCACACAGCATCGCCGCGCTCACGCCCACCCACGGGTAGTAGCCGAGGGCGGGAAAACGCTTCCACCCCAACCAGATAGCCAGCGCGAACGAGACGACCACCAGGATCGGCGAGGCCGTCGCCACGACGTCCTGGAACGACGCCTCCCCGCTCTGCCCCTGCGCGAACATCGGCCGCAGTCCCCAGTACCAGACGGAGTTGGTGGTGATGTCGGCCTGGCGCATCTGCTGAAAAATGAACGAGGCCCGCCAGCCGTCGTAGCCGAGCAGCGCGAAGGGCAGGTTGATCGCCACCACCGTCGCGATCGCCGCACCCGCGGCCGCGAGCGCACCGCCCGGGTCGTAGCCGCGGCGGTGGGTATCCGGCCGCGGCTCGCCGAGGTCCGGCTCGCCGAGAAATATGTGAAGCATCAGCGGCAGCACGAAGATCCCTGGATACAACTTCAGGCAGAACCCGATGCCCAGCAGGACCGCCGCGACAATTCCCCTGGTGCGCAACGAATATCGAGTCAGCGTCGTCATCACGTAGACCGCGCCGACGGCCGTGCACACCACCGGGAGTTCCCAGTTGTGGAAGGCGTAGAGCACCAGCGGCGGGCCCACCGACCACAGCAGCGCGACGGCTCCCGACATCCGGCCCAGCATCCAGGCGGTCAGCAGGGCGAACGGCGCCAGCAGCAGGGCCGAGTGCAGCAGGAAGCCGGCGTCGTCGTGCACCCCGGCCGCGCCGAGCCACATCAGCAGTCCGCTGAGTACCGGATATTCCACGGCGCCACCGGTCAGCGTGCCGTCGGGGGTGATGCCGCCGCCGACGTACGGAAACAGATGCTCGTCGATGCCGCGGCCGAGCCAGAGGAACTGGATGTCGGAATAGCAGACCTCGGCATCCTTGATGCGGTCGAAGATCAGACTGCGCCCGTCGCCGTCGAACGGCGCGCCCGCGCAGCGGGCCTTGTTGAGATAGGCGAAGATCAGCGTCACCGCGCAGGCCAGCACCGCGGCCGCGGCCGCGACCCGGCCGGTGGCGCGCGCCCGGACTACGGCATCGGCCACGCGGCCACCTCCGCGGCCACGCCGTCGCCGCCGCCGCGGTCCCAACGATCGGCGGGTCGAATCGGCATGTGCACCACGATAGGTGGGCTACCCCGCGGACGGCGTTATTCCCCGGGAAGGAGACCCATTTCGCACCCGGTGCCCCGGATTCGGGTCCGGACCGGCCGTTCATGTAGCCTTGTCGGGTTGCTGACGCAACGACCCCTCCTGCCACGGAAAGTCCGTGGCCGTTCACAGTCCACAGGAGGTGATGGGTTCCCGTGCGTCATTACGAAGTGATGGTCATCCTCGATCCGAACCTGGACGAGCGCACTGTCGGTCCGAACTTGGACAAGATGCTCAGTGTGGTCTCGCAACAGGGCGGCAAGATCGACAAGGTCGACCTCTGGGGCCGCCGCCGGCTGGCCTACGAAATCGAGAAGCGCGCCGAGGGCATCTACGCCGTCGTCGACCTGACCGCCGAGCCGGCCACGGTCAGCGAGCTCGACCGTCAGCTGGGCCTGAACGAGTCGGTGTTGCGCACCAAGGTGCTGCGGCAGGACAAGAAGTAAGACCCCTGGCATACCTGCCGGAAAGCAAACCGCACTTGTCGTTGCCTGGCCTTAGGCTCTAGCGCAACAGGCGAGTGCACAGCTGATCGCACCGGAGACCAGGAGGAACCATGGCAGGCGACACCGTAATCACCGTCATCGGCAATTTGACGGCAGATCCGGAACTTCGATTCACGCCCGCGGGCGCGGCGGTGGCCAATTTCACCGTCGCCTCGACTCCCCGGGTGTTCGACCGCAACGCCAACGAATGGAAAGACGGCGAGGCACTGTTCCTGCGCTGCAACATTTGGCGTGAGGCCGCGGAGAATGTCGCCGAGAGTCTGACCCGAGGCGCTCGCGTGATCGTGAGCGGACGGCTCAAGCAGCGCTCCTACGAAACCCGCGAGGGTGAGAAGCGCACGGTCGTGGAACTCGAGGTCGACGAGGTCGGTCCCTCCCTGCGCTACGCGACCGCGAAGGTCAACAAGACCTCGCGCGGCGGTGGCGGCAGTGGTGGTTTCGGCGGCGGCAATTCCGGCGGCAGTGGTGGGGGCTTCGGCGGCTCCAACGGTGGCAGTCGCGGCGGACAGGGTTCCGCCGGCGACGATCCGTGGGGCAGCGCTCCCGCGGCCGGCTCCTTCGGAGGCGGCCAGATGGACGACGAACCGCCGTTCTGAACGGCTCACATATCGGGGCCCGCGCTATGCGGCTCCCAGGCAAACGGAGTGAAGACCCATGGCCAAAGCACCGGCACGCGAAAAGGTGCTGAAGAAGAAGGCTTGCGCGTTCTGCAAGGACGACAAGAAAGCCAAGAAGGACGGCTCGGGCACCGGCGCCGTCATCGACTACAAGGACACGGCGTTGCTGCGCAAGTTCGTCAGCGACCGCGGCAAGATCCGCGCCCGCCGCGTCACCGGCAACTGCGTGCAGCACCAGCGGGACATCGCCGTCGCGGTGAAGAACTCTCGCGAGGTTGCGCTGCTGCCCTACGTGTCCACGGCTCGCTGAGAACGGGAGGCAGACGATGAAGCTGATTCTGACTGCTGATGTGGACAACCTCGGTGCGCCCGGCGACACCGTGGAGGTCAAGGACGGCTACGGCCGTAACTACCTGCTGCCGCGCGGCCTGGCGATCGTCGCCACCCGCGGTGCCGAGAAGCAGGTCGAGGGCATCCGCCGGGCGCAGGACGCTCGCCGCGTGCGCGACCTGGACCACGCCAAGGAGCTCAAGGCCGCGATCGAGGGCCTGGAGGGCGTGTCCCTGTCGGTGAAGACCGCCGGCACCGGCAAGCTGTTCGGTTCGGTCACCACCGCCGACGTCGCCGGTGCGGTCAAGGCCGCCGGCGGCCCGGTGCTCGACAAGCGCAGCATCGAGCTGCCGAAGTCGCACATCAAGAGCACCGGCAAGCACAACGTCACCGTGCACCTGCACCCCGACGTGATTGCCAAGTTCGATCTGCAGGTTGCTGCCGCGGAGTGATATCCGCTCCGCCGTCCGGCGGGGTCCCGCATCGGTTCGCCGATGTGCTCGCTCCGGACGGTGGATCACAGTTCTTCGAAGACCATCCCCGTAGTCACTGCGGGGATGGTCTTCGCCTGCGCGCGTTCGCCCGGGCCGGACAGGCCCGTCAACGGCTCTTGTCGCATTTCGGGGCGGAATCGGATCCGACACGATAGAGTTGCGAAAGATTTGCTAGATGGTGACGGCAGGCACCGGATCTCGCCGCCGACGCATCGTGCTCACTTTTTACCCAGCTCCTGGGGATTTGTGGACAAGTAGCTGAACCGACCGTCTGGAATGTGATCTGCGCCATAGCTTGAGAGAGCGGTGTTTACCCAACACGCCCGGCTGTTCATCTTGAATGACACGCCGACGGAATTTCGATCCACATGTGGGAAATCGAAAAAACGTGGTTCCACCTGGTCATAGCCACTGCGCATACCGGGTTATCCCCAGTTGATGCACAAGGCCTACACAACAGCGGGTGAACTGTGCCCAGTTTATCCACAGTTGTTTCCACAGGATGGTTTGGCGATCCCCAACTCGGTCCCTTAGGTTCTTCCAGGCGCCGTCATCACGCGCCGGGAACGCCGCGGTTCTCGCTGCGAGAAATCGTTAGCTACAGCGCGTTTCCGATCATGTGATGGCCGCGCCGACGTCCGGCGTGCCATGTTCCGACGTGTCGGTACCCGGGCGTACAACAAGTCATCAATAGGGTCGAAGCCGGGTGGGATCAGGCCGGGTGCGATGAGAGAGGACGGTCGAGTGGCAGTCGTCGACGATCGCGGGCACTCGGACTACAACGATCAGCCCGGCGAGGATTTCGGTCGGCAGCCGCCGCACGATATGGCCGCGGAACAGTCGGTTCTGGGCGGCATGTTGCTCAGCAAGGACGCCATCGCCGACGTCGTCGAGGTCATCCGTCCCGGCGACTTCTACCGCCCGGCGCACCAGGCCGTCTACGACGCGATTCTCGACCTCTACGGCCGTGGCGAACCCGCGGACCCGGTCACCGTCGCCGCCACCCTGGATCGCCGCGGCGAACTCAAACGCATCGGCGGCGCGCCGTATCTGGTCACCCTGACCCAAACCGTGCCGACGGCGGCCAACGCCTCCTACTACGCCGAAATCGTCGCGGAGAAGGCGATTCTGCGGCGCCTGGTCGAAGCCGGCACGCGCATCGTCCAATTCGGCTACGCCGGCTCCGAGGGCCAGGACGTCGCGGAGGTCGTCGACCGCGCCCAGGCCGAGATCTACGAGGTCACCGAACGCCGGTCCACCGAGGACTTCCTGCCCCTGGAGGAACTGCTCCAGCCCACGATGGACGAAATCGACTCCATCGCCAGCCGCGGCGGCATCTCCCTCGGCGTACCGACCGGCTTCACCGAACTCGACGAGGTCACCAACGGCCTGCACCCCGGCCAGATGATCATCGTCGCGGCCAGGCCCGGTGTGGGTAAGGCGCTCGCACTCGATACCCCGCTGCCCACTCCGGCCGGCTGGACGACCATGGGTGAGGTGGCGGTCGGAGACCACCTGCTCGACGCGCACGGACGACCGACTCGGGTCGTGGCCGCCACCGAGACGATGTACGAACGCCCTTGCTACGAGGTGGAATTCTCCGACGGCACGGTGATCGTCGCGGATGCCGAACATCAGTGGCTCACCGAAACACGCGCCTCACGGCGCTCTGCGCAGCAAGCCGCGGCCGGACGCAATCGGTACCGGAATCAGCGGACATTCGCCGAGGTTCGGACCACTGCGGACATCGCCGGAACGCTTCGCTGCGCGACCGCGGACGGGCGTCTCAACCATTCGGTCACCAACGCGGCGCCGCTGCAGCTGCCGGAGCGTGATCTGCTGGTTCCGCCGTATACCCTGGGCGCCTGGCTGGGCGACGGCACCTCCGCCTCCGCCCAACTGACGACCGCGGACCCGGAAATCGTGCTGCGCATCGAGAACGAGGGGCTGATCGCAGTCCCATCGGCGAGCGCCCCGCTGCGCTACAGCCTGCGGTTGCCCGAACCCGGTCCCATCGCTACTCGCAACTGCGTTGTGTGCGGCACCGAGTTCGTGCCGTTCACCTCCGAGGTGAAGACCTGCGGCCGATCATGCGGTGGTCGATCACGATTCGTATCCGCACCCTCGCCCCGGCCGACCTGCCCGCAGTGTGGCCGACCCTCGACCGGTCTGCGGATGTGCCAGAGCTGCCGCGATACCACCGGCACGGTGCAGGCACGGTTGCGCACCATCGGGGTCCTGGGGAACAAGCACATCCCCAGCGCCTATCTGCGTGCCTCCGAAGCACAGCGGCGGGCGCTGCTGGCCGGTCTGCTCGACACCGACGGCACTGTGACCCACGGCGGTTCGGTGCAATTCACCGTGACGAACGAACGACTGGTCTCCGACGCGGAAGAACTGATCGTCAGCCTCGGATATCGATGCCACCGATCGACCAAGAGCGTTCGCGGACGCACCGCGGACAGTTCGGTGGCGTATACCCTCACGTTCGCGACCGACGACGAGGTTTTCGGTCTGAGCCGGAAGAATCTGCTGCACAAGCAGCGTCGGCGCGCGGCCGGAACAGCCCGCACGCACTCACGGTTCATCGTCGATGTCCGGCCGATCCCCAGCGTCCCGGTCCGCTGTGTCGAGGTCGACAACGCCGACCACCTCTACCTGGCCGGGCGCTCGATGGTTCCCACGCACAACTCCACTCTCGGAATGGATTTCATGCGGAGTTGTTCGATCAAGCACGGCTTGGCGAGCGTTATTTTTTCGCTGGAAATGAGTAAGACCGAGATCGTGATGCGTCTGCTGTCGGCGGAGGCGAAGATCAAGCTCGGGGATATGCGGGCCGGGCGGATGAGCGACGACGACTGGACCAAGCTCGCGCGGCGGATGAGCGAGATCAGTGAGGCGCCGTTGTTCGTCGACGACTCGCCGAACCTGACCATGATGGAGATCCGGGCCAAGGCGCGGCGGCTCAAACAGCGCCACGATCTGCGGCTCGTCGTGGTGGACTACCTGCAGCTGATGACATCCGGTAAGAAGGTCGAGTCTCGCCAGCAGGAAGTCTCGGAATTCTCCCGAAGCCTGAAACTGCTGGCCAAGGAGCTGGAAGTTCCGGTGGTCGCGATCAGTCAGCTGAACCGTGGTCCCGAACAGCGAACGGACAAGCGCCCCATGGTCTCCGACCTCCGCGAATCCGGTTCACTGGAACAGGACGCCGACATGGTGATCCTGCTGCACCGCCCCGACGCGTTCGAACGCGACGACCCGCGCGGGGGCGAGGCCGACCTGATCCTCGGCAAACACCGAAACGGGCCCACCGCGACGATCACCGTCGCACATCAGCTCCACCTCAGCCGCTTTGTGGACATGGCTCGCGGGTAGCGGTCAGTCGCCGCGGCCAGGCGATGTGGTCGACCGAGAGCCATGGTGCGGCCGCGACGGCAGCGGAGGTCATTCCCGCGAAGTCGACGATGTCGCGATGGAGATGGGACTGATCGACGAAACCGGCGTCGGCGGCGACGCGAGCGGGGCGGTGGCCGGCGGCGAGGCGATGGGCCACGTGGTCGAACCGGACCAGGCGGGCGCATTGTTTGGGCGTGATCCCGATCTGGGCGCGAAAGCGCGACCACAGCCGCTGACGGCTCCAGCCGACCTCGGCCGCCAGCGGTTCGATCCGGGCCCGGCCGTGGCTGTATGCCAGTCTCCGCCAAACGAATTCGACCTCCGGATCGACCTCCGGGCCGGTGGAGAGTCGCCGAGCCAGCGCGGCGTGCGCGAGCGCGAAGCGCGTATCCCACGACCGCGTGGCCCGCAGTTGCTCCTGGATTCGCACGGCTTCACCACCCCACAGTTCGCCGAGCCCGACCACCATGCCGTTCAGTTCCGCACCCGCACCGAGCACCGCGTGGGCGATCACGGGTGAGAGCCGGATCTGCAGCAGGTCGACCCCGCGGCCCGATCCCCGCAACGCGCCGCGAGGCAGGCCGACCACCAGAGCTCCGCCCGTGCGATCACCGTCCACGACCAGCGCGTCACCGACATCGATGAAAACCGTCAGCGCCGGATACGGAATCATCTGCAACGCGACCGATTCCCCGGCTCTGCCGCGGAACCCGGCCATACTCACTCCCGGCATACCCCGCCCCGCCGGCACCGCGACATCCATCGCGGCACCGGCCAGCGACACCGGCTGGACAGGCATGACGCCATGGTACGAGCGATTCACCGATCCGCCGCGCCTGGCGAATTCAGTTCGGGCGGTAGCGCGCTCGCAGGTGGAAACGTTCGCCCTGGGGACCGAGGATGCTCAGGAATTCCACCGGGCGGGCGTCGGCGTTGCCGAACCAGTGCGGAAGGTGGGTGTCGAATTCGGCGACCTCGCCGGTGCCGAGTATCAGGTCGTGGTCGCCGAGCACCACGCGCAACCGGCCGTCGAGCACATACAGCCAGTGGTAACCCTCGTGCGAGCGCAGCGCCGGCTCGCGGTGACCGCCTCCGGCGGGCAGGATCTGGCGGAATACCTGCAGGCCACCCGGATTGCGAGTCAGCGGGATGACGGTCATGCCGTCGCGTGTGAACGGTTGTGGATAGACGCGGGGGTCACCGCTCGCCGGGGCGCCGATCAGTTCGTCCAGCGGAATCCGGTAGGTCCGGGCGAGTGCCAGCAACTGTTCGAGTCCGGGTTTGCGCTGCCCGGACTCGAGCCGCGACAGGGTGCTGACCGGAATCGCTGTTCCGGCCGAAAGCTCGGCCAGCGTCCTGCCGCTACGTCGGCGCAACTCACGCAGCCGTGGTCCCAGCGCTGCCACTACCGGTTCGAAGCCGTCGTCCACGCCCTCACCGTGACCGGTGGCGCGCCCCGAACGCAAAGAAATTTGCCGGATCGTCAAAGTGGTCGTCGTCGCGGCGGAGAAAAAGGCCTTATCGCTGCGGGAAGGCTTCGTGTTTACACGTCGCGGTTCAGATCACAGAACTGTTCCGGCTGGTAACACCGGGCCTGTGGTTCCCGACACCTCTCGTGACACACACGGCCCGTCGGGGGGCCTGTCCCGCTTTCTTGTCGGACCGAATTGGGGATCAGGACATGGCTCTTCGCGAGTTCATCAAACGGCACCGCATTGCCTCTGCGGCCGCCGGACCAGCAGTTTTGGGGGTGGCGGCCATTGTCGCGGCCTCGTGGGGCCTGATGGCGACGCCCGAGACCCGCGATACGCGGCTCACCTCGTCGGTCACCGAATGTCATGACATGGTGACCATCTCGGTGGCCGGTCGCAACGACAGCCCGGACCCGAACAAGACGGCCATGCTGGTCGACGCGAACGGCAATGCGCTGCCGGCGGCGCTGTCGAGTGATTACAGCAGTCACTGGGTCGATCCGGTGGTCAACGCACCCGCCGACAAGGTCGATCCGGGTTCCTATGCCGCGGTGTATGTCGCGTATCCGGCGAATATGAGCACCTACGAGCAAGCGGTCGACACCGGTGTGGCCAATGCCGAGAAGGTCATGCACGACATCGCGCAGGCCTGCCCGGACACCAAGTTCTCCATCGTCGGCTACAGCGAGGGCGCCGACGTCGCGCGCCGCGTGGCCATGGGCATCGGCCACGATCAGCCGGGCGCCGACGGCAAATACGATGTCGTCGACCCGAAGAACGTTCTGGGCGTGGTGATTCTGGCGGATGCCGGTCGTACCGCGGGCGATGGTCCGTTCCCCGGCGCCCAGGATCCCAACCATCCCGACGGTTTCGATCAGAACTACCAGAACGGCAACAAGCCGATCTCCGGACAGGGCGCGCTGCCCGACCAGGCCGGCGACTTCGGTGCGCTGAACGGCAAGGTCGCCTCCTTCTGCTCCGAAGGCGATCTCACGTGCGCTGCGCCGCAGAACATTTCGCTGCTGCAGCTGGCCGCGAACGTGGGCCGGCAGTTGAACGTCGACGCCTTGCAGAACGAGGGGCTGACGCCCGCGACGGGTCAGGACGTGGCGGTCACGCTGGGCCGGATCGCGATGAACGCCTTCTCCTACATCGCATCGCAGCCGAATTGGATGGCCAGTAACGAGACCTTCCTGCAGGTGCTGCTGAAGGTGTCCGAGCCGGGCTACAAGCCGGGCGACAATCCGCCCGCACCCGCTCCGGCACAGTCGATTTCGACCGATCAGATGGCGCCGCTGGCCTATCTGCCGCAGAAGGTGCTCAACGAGATCATCGGCCTGATCGTCACCAACCAGAACACGATCCCGGTGATCATGAGTGATCCGTACCAGCTGACCCTGGGCCCCAACGGCACCGGTCACCACTTCGACTACTGGCGCGATTCGGATGCCGCGAACGGCAAGCCGATGACCTCGGCCGAGTATGCGGCGGCGTGGCTCACCCATCTGGCGCAGCAGGCGCAGGCGGGTCAGCAGATCGACCCGAAGTCGCAGCCGACCCAGGCCGACGTCCAGGCGGCATACAAGACCGTCCAGGACACCAAGGCGGCGGACGCCAAGGCGGCGACGACCACGAGCCCGGCACCGACCACCACTGCGCCCGCGCCGACGACCGCGACGCCGACGACCACCAGCAGCAGCACGGCGCCGACCACCACGCAGGCCCCGGCCACCACGACTACCACCGTCGCGCCGGCCGAACCGCCGGCTCGGACGCAGGTCGCGGCCCCGGTCGAGACCACGGCACCGCCCACCACCCAGTCGCCCACCACCCAGTCGACCACCACCGAGCCGACGACGACGCAGCCGACCACCACGTCGGCGGCGCCGACCACGACGGCCACGAAGTAGCCGACCCCAGGTGAGCCGACAACGGCCGGGCCCGTAGCAACGGGCCCGGCCGTTTCAGTTGGCCGCTCGCTCGGCGAGCATCGCGGACGCGGTCAGTTCGACCGATCGGACGCGGTCGGCGATATCGGTGGCGTGGTGGACGAGAATCAGCTCGTCGGCTCCGATCGAGGCGGCGAATTCGTCGAGGTAGTCGCGCACTTCGTCGGCGGTGCCGGCGGCGGTGTAGCGCGTCATCGAGGACAGCTGGGCGCCGTTCGGGGAGGCGAGGAAGGCGTCGATCTCCGCGTCGGTGAAGGTCGCCGTGCCGGCGCCGCGGGAGATCATCATGCGGGCGCGGGCCCGGTAGGAGACGGTCTTCTGCGCGATCGCCGCGTCGTGGGTCTCGGCGGCGAACACGTTGGCGCCGGCCATCACATACGGTTCGGAAAGCTGTTCGGAGGCTTGGAACTTCTCGCGGTAGACCTGGACCGCCTGGTGGAGTGCGTCGGGTGCGAAGTGCGATGCGAACGCGTACGGGAGGCCGAGATGCGCCGCGAGCTGGGCACCGAACAGCGAGGAACCCAGAATGTAGAGCGGCACGATGCCTTCCGCACGTGGCACGGCCTCCACACCCGGGATCCGCGACCGGCCGCTCAGATATCCCTGCAGCTCCAGAACGTCTTGCGGGAACGAGTCGGCCGAATGCGGATCGCGGCGCAGGGCGAGCATCGTCTTCTGATCGCTGCCGGGCGCGCGGCCGAGGCCGAGATCGATGCGGCCGGGGAAGAGCGTTTCGAGAGTGCCGAACTGTTCGGCGATGACCAGCGGGGAATGGTTGGGCAGCATGATGCCGCCCGCACCGAGCCGGATGGTCTCGGTGTGTTCGGCCACATGGCCGATAAGCACGCTGGTGGCGCTGGATGCGATCGAGCGCATGTTGTGGTGTTCGGCGTACCAGACGCGCCGATATCCGCTGCGCTCGGCGGCCTGGGCGAGGGCGACGCTGTTGGCGAAACTCTCGCGCGCGGTCGCGCCGGGTGCCACCGACGCCAGGTCGAGGATGGACAGGGCGGTGGGCCCAGTGGCGGTAGGCATGGTCGCTGCCTTTCGTACTCGGGGGTGCGTGGATCAGAGCACGCGGTGTAGTCGGTCGGTGAAGTGCCGGATGCGGGCCTCGTCGCGGCGGTAGTACGTCCACTGCCCGCGCCGGGTGGCGACGAGGAAGCCCGCGCGCTGCAGTACCGCCAGATGGGCGGAGATGGTCGAGGCCGACGTTCCGGCCCGCCGCTGGATCAGTCCGACGCACACGCCGAGTTCAGCCGAATCCTGTTCCAGCTCAGCGAAATTCGCGTGCGGGTCTTTGAGCCAGTGCAGGATCTGCAGCCTGGTCCGGTTGGCCAGGGCCTTGCATTCCTCGAGCATCTCGCATTCGGCCTCGCTCACCTCCGCGAGGTCTCCCGCGCGGACCGATCCGCTGTCGCGCACATCCACCATCCTTCGGCATTTCGCTAATTAACGAATTTAGGCGCCCAACAGCGGACCGGCACTGTGTCGCTCATCACCCGGGTCGCTCAGCACCCGGGTCGCCGGTCACCCCTGCCGCATCGGCTCCGGCGCCGGCTGCGGTTCCACCACGTCGTCCGCGTCGACGTATCCGCCTCGGAACAGCAGCAACGGCGTGGCCAGCAACAGCACACCGGCGACGGCGAGTGCGGTGCGCGGGCCGGTGAGTTGCGCCAGCACGCCCCAGAGTGCGGTCAGTATCGCGGTGGTGGCCTTTCCGGTGATCGACCACGCCGTCAGCATGCGTGCCACCACTCCCGGATCCGTGCGCTGCAGGCGGTAGGTCGCCATCACCGGATTGAAGATCCCGATGCTCGCGATGAGACCGGCCTCGACGAGAATCACCAGCACCAGACCATCGAGCCCCGCGGTGATCCCTGCCAATCCGATCGGCCAGCAGGCCCTCAGGCTGCCGGCGACCAGGACGATCCGGCGTTCCCCGTACCGCCGGACCAGCCGGGGCGACAGCCGGGAGCCGAGCAGGCCCGCCAGGCAGGGGATTCCGAATGCCAGCCCGTACTGCCAGGTCGGAAAGCCGAGGCGACCGAGCATCAGCACGGCCAGCACCGGCGCGGTCGCCATGATCAGCCCGTTCACGGCGACGGAGTTGAGAAACAGCGGCCGCAGTCCAGGATGGGCCAGCAGATAGCGCCAGCCCGCGAACAGATCGGCGGCGCGGGTGCGCGTGGCCTTCCCGCGATCCGGACGCGGTTCGCCGGCGCGGATCGAGCCGAGCGCCGCGGCGGACAGCAGATAGCTGCACGCGTCCGCGAGGACGGTCGTGACCGGACCGAACAATCCGATCGCGGTACCGCCCAGCGGCGGCCCCAGCGCGGTCGCGGTCCAGGTGGTGGATTCGAATCTGCCGTTGGCGGCGAGCAGATCCTCCTGCGAGACAACGCTTTTCAGGTAGGCGCCACTCGCCGCGCGGAAGGCGATATCGGCCGCGGCCACCACGACGGAGACGACGAGCAGTTGCGCGTAACCGAGTACGCCGAAGGCGAAGGCGACCGGAATACTGAGCATGGCGGCGAAGCGCAGCAGATCGGTCGCGACCATCACCGGACGTTTCGGCCGGTACTCGACCCAGGGGCCGAGCGGCAGGGCGAGCAACACGCCGACCGCGAGACCGGCGGCGGCCAGTGCCGAGACCGCGCCCGGTCCGGTGTGCAGCACGCGGATCGCGATCAGGGGTAGCGCATCCAGAGCCAGGTAGGTGCCGAAGGTGCTCACCGCGTAGGCGGACCAGAGCCGGGTGAACGAGGTGCCCAGCGAACGATTCATCATCGAGGGGATCGAAGCAATCGGCCCGGGCGGCGCGCAAACAACCGACACGCGCGCGGCCACAACCGCCGGTTGTATCGCGGTGACACGGATCGGCCGCGGCGACCACCCCGTTCCTGCCCATCGGGATCATCGGTGACGCGTGGGCGCCGAGCGCTTACCGTGAGCACAGACGAGTGCTGGGAGTGTGCGGTGACGGACTGGAACGAAGAAGTCGATGTACTGGTCGCGGGTTCGGGCGGCGGTTTGGCCGGCGCCTATACCGCTGCGCGGGAGGGACTTTCGGTGGCCGTGGTGGAGGCGACCGAGAAATTCGGCGGCACCACCTCGTATTCGGGCGGCGGCGGAGTGTGGTTTCCGTGCAACCCGGTGCTGCGGCGGGCCGGTGTGGACGACACCTTCGAGGACGCGCTCACCTATTTCCGCGCGGTCGTCGGTGATCGCACACCCGCCGACCTGCAGGAGACCTATATCCGCAACGGCGCCCGGGTGATCGAGTACCTGGAGAGCGACGACAGTTTCGAATTCCAGATGTTCCCGTGGCCGGATTATTTCGGGGCGGCGCCGAAGGCTCGTACCGACGGTAAGCGTCATATCGTTCCGGCGCCGCTGCCCGCCGCGACGCTGGGGGAACTCGCCGCAGCCGTGCGCGGCCCGCTGGGGACCGATCGGCTGGGCGAGCCGCAGCCGAAATATCTGATCGGCGGCCGCGCCCTGGTCGGGCGGTTCCTGCTGGCGCTGTCGAAGTACCCCCACGTCTCGCTGCAGCTGAACACCCCGCTCGTCGAGCTGGTCACCGAGAACGGCGCGGTGGTCGGCGCGATCGTGGAACGCGAGGGCACGCGAGTCGCCATCCGGGCCCGCAAGGGAGTTCTGCTGGCGGCGGGCGGTTTCGAAGGCAACGACGACCTGCGCCGGCGCTTCGGCGTCCCCGGACGAGCGCGGGACACCATGGGGCCCTGGGGAAATCAGGGCAGGGCGCACGAGGCCGGAATGGCGGTCGGCGCCGATACCGATCTGATGGATCAGGCGTGGTGGTCGCCGGGAATGATTCATCCCGACGGCCGTGCGGCGTTCGCACTGTGGTTCACCGGGGGCATATTCGTCGACGGGGCCGGACAGCGTTTCGTCAACGAATCCGCACCCTACGACCGGCTGGGCCGCGACATCATCGCCCGCCTGGACGAGGGTTCCATGACACTGCCGTTCTGGATGATCTACGACGACAGCGCCGGCCCGGTACCACCGGTGCAGGCCAGCAACGTGCCGATGGTCGATCACGAGGAGTATGTGCGGGCGCGGCTGCGGCACAGTGCGGCGACCCTGGACGAACTCGCCGAGAAGATCGGCGTTCCGGCGCAGGCGCTGGCCGACACCGTGAACCGATTCAACGACTTCGCCGACCGCGGCGTCGACGAGGATTTCGGGCGCGGTGACGAGGCCTACGATCGCGCCTTCTCGGAAGGAAAGTCACCGCTGGTGCCGATTCGGAAGGGACCTTTCCACGCCGCCGCCTTCGGCATCTCCGACCTGGGCACCAAGGGCGGGTTGCGCACCGATACGACCGCTCGGGTGCTGAACGAATCCGGCACCCCGATTCCCGGGCTGTACGCCGCGGGTAACACCATGGCCGCGGTGAGCGGAACCGTCTATCCCGGCGGCGGTAATCCGATCGGGGCATCGGTGCTGTTCAGCCATCTGGCCGCGCTGGATATGGCCGGACGCTAGTCCCCGCCGGCTCTGGGGCGGGCGCGCACGTGGGCGCGCTCGCCCTGTTTGCCGAACAGGCTCAGGAATTCGACGGACTGTTCGTCGGCCGGGCCGAACCAGTGCGGGACGCGAGTATCGAATTCGGCGGCCTCGCCCGGGGCCAGCACGAGGTCGTGTTCGCCGAGGATCAGGCGGAGACGTCCATTGAGGACGTAGAGCCACTCGTACCCCTCGTGGGTCTGCGGATCCGGTTCGCCGCGGCGGTTCTCGGGGTGGATCACCATCTTGTAGGCCTGAATGCCGCCCGCGCGCCGGGTCAGCGGCAGCATGGTCATCCCGTGCCGGGTGATCGGTCGCAGATGGATGCGCGGGTCGCCGGTGGGCGGGGCGTCGACGAGTTCGTCGAGCGTGACGCCGTGGGCCCGGGCCAGCGGCAGCAGCAGTTCGAGGGTCGGCTTGCGGTCGCCCGATTCCAGGCGGGACAGGGTGCTCACCGAGATGCCGGTCGTCGTGGACAGATCGGCGAGCGTGGTCTGGCGTTGTTGCCGCAGTGCGCGCAGCCGCGGGCCCACGGCGTCGAGCGCTCGGTCCAGGTTCTCGTCCATGCCTCCAGTTTGCCATTTCAGCAAAGATGTTTGCCATGTTCTCCACGTATCCGGCACGGTGGACGCCAGGAGGTGGTCATGGTGACCGATGAGCTGAACAGCAACTACGACGTGGTGATCGTCGGCGGTGGGGCAGCGGGGTTGAACGGCGCGTTGATGCTGGCGCGGGCCCGCCGATCGGTGGCGGTGGTCGACGCCGGCGCACCCCGCAACGCCCCGGCCGACGGGGTGCACGGACTGCTCGGCCGGGAAGGGATGCCGCCGGCGGAACTGCTCGCCCGCGGCCGCACCGAGGTGCGCGGCTACGGCGGGCACATCGTGTCCGGTGAGATCACCGGCGCTGTCCGCGAGGACGGCGAATTTCTCCTCGAACTCGCGGACGGGCGGACCGTGCGAGCGCGCCGCCTGCTGGTGACCACCGGCTTGGTCGACGAGATTCCGGATATCGCGGGCCTGCGGGAACGCTGGGGCCGCGATGTCGTGCACTGCCCGTACTGCCACGGATGGGAGGTCCGGGACCGCGGGATCGGGGTGATCGCCAACGGCCCGATGTCCGTCCACGGCGCGCTGCTGTTCCGGCAGTGGACCGACGATGTCGTCCTGTTCACCCACACCATGGACGCACCCGGCGGCGAGGAGGCGGAAAAGCTTGCCGCGCGGGGCATTCCGGTGATCACGGGGGAAGTGGCGGCGCTGGAGGTCGCCGGAGACCACATCACCGGTGTGCGGCTCGCCGACGGAACGGTGGTGGCACGCGAGGTGATCACCGTCGGCCCGCGCATGGTCGCGCGGTCCGAGATCCTTCGCAAACTCGGTCTCGAGCCTGTCGACCATCCCTCGGGCGCAGGCGAATACATTGCCACCGATGCGATGGGCCGCACCGACGTTCCGGGCGTGTGGGCGGCGGGCAATGTCACCGACCTGAGCGCACAGGTGGGTGCGGCGGCCGCCGCGGGCGCGTTCGCGGCCGCGCAGATCAATGCCGATCTGGTGGAGGAGGAGACGCGCCGGGCGGTGGAACGGCATCGACGCGGATTCTCCGCCGACGATGAGAGGGAGCTCGCCGACCGCGTGCTCGGCGATCGGCGCCACGGCCTGTGAACTCGCACCCCACCGAAGGAGCCGACATGAGCGGCAGCCATCCGACCGGCGGCGACACGACCGGTGACCACGCACACCACGAGCATCGGCACGGCTCCGCCGGGCGTGAATTCGACCGGCACTATTGGGAACAGCGTTATCACGGCGCCGGTTCGGCGTCGGAGAGCGAACCCAATCCCCACCTCATCGGCGAACTCGCCGGCCTGCCGCCCGGCACGGCCCTGGACGCCGGCTGCGGTGAGGGCGCGGAGGCGATCTGGCTGGCCCGGCAGGGCTGGCGGGTCACCGCCGTCGATATCGCGGCGGCGGCCGTCGCGCGCGGCAGGGAGCGCGCCGATCGGGCCGGCCGCGACATCGCCGGCCGAATCGATTGGCACGCAGCGGATATGACGCAGTGGGACGCGGGCGAGAACCACTTCGACCTGGTCTGCGCATGCTACGTACACCCGGTCGATTCGAACGACGCCCTGTTCGAGCGCCTGGCCGCCGCCGTGGCGCCGGGCGGAACGCTGTTCATCGTCGGCCACGCCCCCGGGGATCACGAGTCGGCCGCCCACACCTCCGCTTCCCACGTGCACGTCACCGCCGAGCAGATTGCCGCCGGATTGGCGCCGGATCGCTGGGATGTTCAGCTGGTCGAGAGCCGGACGCGATCGGTCGTCCGTTCGAACGGGGAGTCGATCACACTGCGGGACAGCGTTTTCCGAGCCCGGAGGCGTTGACCACCGCCGGATCAGCGGCGCTCGTGGAGCAGGAGGAGACCGTAGGCGGCGATGGTCTGCGAGTCGGTGATCTCGCCGGTGCGGATCATCCGTTCCACGACGCCGCGCTCGAACCACTGGGACCGCATGTCCTGTTCTTCGGGTTCGCGTTCGGGTTCGCCCGCGGTGAGACCGGTGGCCAGGTAGGCGTGGCCGCGTTGGGCCAGCGTGGCCGGTGCGGCGTCGAGGATGCCGAGGTGGGTGAGGTCGGCGGCGCGCAGACCGGTCTCCTCGCGCAGTTCGCGGCGGGCGATCTCGACCGGGTCGTCGGACTCGCCACCCGGCAGCGCGCCCGCCGGGAACTCCCAGCACCGTTGTCCCAGTGGGTATCTGAACTGCTCGACCAGATGCAGACGGTCGCCCTCCAGCGGCACCACCACCGCGAATTCCGCCCGGTGGACCACGCCGTAGATGCCGGTGGAGCCGTCGGCGCGGCGAATACTGTCCTCGCGGACCTCGATCCAGGGATTTCGATACACGATGCGGGAGGTGAGCGTTCTCATCCGTCCGCCTCCCGGTGCTGCGTCGAGGTGGCCATGCCGCGACCTTACGCGCCGAAACCCGGAAGGGTCCGGGCTCGACGTGGGTAGGCTGCCGGAGTGAATGCGAATTCCGATGCGGTCGCGGCCGCATACGACGGGGTGGCGGAGCTCTACACCAACCTCTTCCGGGATGCGATGGTGAACGCGCCGGTCGATCGGGCGATGCTGGGGCTGTTCGCGGAGCTGGTACAGGCCGAGGACCGCGGGCCGGTGGCAGACCTGGGATGTGGTCCGGGCCGGATCACCGGATATCTGGATGGGTTGGGGCTGAACACCTTCGGGCTCGACGCCTCGGCGGAAATGATCCGGATGGCCCGCGAGGTCCATCCGCATCTGCGATTCGAACAGGGCTCGATGGAGAAGCTGGACGTCGCCGACGGCGGGTTCGGCGCAATTGTGGCCTGGTACAGCATCATTCATATGCAGCCGGAGCAATTGCCGGATCTGTTCGCGGAATTCGCTCGCGCACTGGCCGCCGACGGTTATCTCATGCTGGCGTTCCAGGCGGCCGACGACGGCGCCGACCGGCAACCGTACGACCACAAGGTGGCGCCGGTGGTGCGGTGGTCTCCCGAACGCCTCACGCAGATGCTGCGGCCGCACGGGTTCGTCCCGGTGGCCCGGATGGTGCGACCCCCGGAACCCGACGAGCGGTGCCCGCACGGATATCTGCTGGTACGCAAGTCCGCGACACCCGGCGGATCGGACGCGGGTCGCGCGGATTCGTGATATCCAGGGCTGATGCGCGACTCCTATGACGTCGTCATCGTCGGCGACGGGCACAACGGGCTGGTGGCCGCGGCGTACCTGGCGCGCGCCGGACTGTCGGTACTGGTCCTCGAGCGGCAGGACCATACCGGTGGAGCGGCGGTGTCGGAGCAGGTGTTCGCCGGGATCGATGCGCGACTGTCGCGGTATTCGTATCTGGTGAGTCTGCTTCCGGATCGGATCGTCCGGGATCTGGATCTGCGGTTCCGTACCCGCGAGCGGCGGATCTCGTCGTACACGCCGGTCGGCGACACCGGGTTGCTCGTCGACACGGCCGATGCCGGACGAACCCGCGAGAGCTTTCGCCGGGTCACCGGATCCGATGCGGATTTCGAGGCGTGGCAACGGTTCTACGCGACGACCGCGCGGGCCGCGCAGCGGATCTTTCCGACCATGCTGCGGCCGCTGCCCACCCGTACCGAACTACAGCGGGTGCTCGACGATCCGGACGCCTGGGAGATGCTGTTCGAGCGGCCGCTCGGCGAAACCGTCGAGGCGCGATTCCGGGACGACACCGTGCGCGGCGTGGTCTTCACCGATGCGCTGATCGGCACGTTCACGCACGCGCACGATCCGGAGTTGCGGCAGAATCGCTGCTTCCTCTACCACGTGATCGGCAACGGGACCGGCGAGTGGAACGTGCCGGTCGGCGGGATGGGCGCGCTGACCGATGCCCTCGCCGATGCGGCGCTGCGGGCGGGTGCGCGGGTGCGCACGTCGTGCACGGTGACCGGGATCGACACCGACGGCGACACAGCGCAGGTCCGGTTCGACACGCCGGACGAATCCGGCCTGGCCGATGCCCGCCACGTCCTGGTCAACGCGGCGCCCGCGACCCTCGCCCGGCTGTCGGGCGAGCCGGTCGACGCGCTGCCCGAGGGCAGTCAGTTCAAGGTGAACATGCTGCTGCGCCGGCTCCCCCGGCTGCGCACCGAGATCGATCCGCGCGCGGCGTTCTCGGGCACGTTCCACATCGCGGAGGGATACGACCAGCTCGAACGGGCCTATCGCGAGGCGGCCGGCGGGCGATTCCCGAGCGCCCCGCCATCGGAGATCTACTGCCATACGCTGACGGATCCGTCGATTCTCGGTTCCAAGGCCGCCGAACAGGGCATGCATACACTGACCCTGTTCGGTTTGCACACTCCGGCAACTCTTTTCGAGCACGGCTCACGCGACGAACTGCTGGCTTCGACGCTGCGACAACTGGATGCCGTTCTGGCCGAGCCGCTTTCCGGCTGTCTCGCCACGGATGCGAACGGCGATCCGTGTATCGAGGCCAGAACCCCGTTGGAATTGGAGGCCGAACTCGGCCTGCCACGCGGCCATATCTTCCACGGCGACTTGGATTTTCCGTTTCGCACCGACGACGATTCCGCGCCCGCCGCTCGGTGGGGAGTCGGCACGGGCCATCGCAACATATTCCGGTGCGGTGCCGGCGCGGTCCGCGGCGGTGGCGTGAGCGGAATCGGCGGTCACAACGCGGCCATGGCGGTACTGGAGATTATGGGCCGCACCGCCCCCGCGGCGGACTAGCATTACCGACCGATGCCCGGCGGACAGGAGAACCGCATGCGCACCCATCGCATCTTGCCCAACCTTCGAGTGGCCGATATCGAGGCCGCCCGCGATTTCTACACCGAATTCCTCGGCCTGAGCACCGAGGAATTCGATATGGGCTGGGTTGCCCGCTACACGTCCCCGGATACGGGCGCCGCCATCCAGCTCGTCACGCAGGACGCGGCCGCGCCTGCGGACTCCGTCGCGTCGGTGCTGGTGGACGACGTCGACGCCGCCTATGCGCAGGCGCAACGACTCGGCTACGAGATCGTCCATCCCCTTACCACCGAGCCCTGGGGAGTTCGCCGGTTCCTGGTCCGCGCCCCGGACGGCAACGTGCTCAATATCGTCCGCCACCGCGAATGAGTGGCGGGCCGGTCAGCCGAAGCTGGGTCGCACCACCGAATTGCCGGTGACCCGATAGGTGGTGAGGAGGACGCCGTTGTCGAGCACCTCGGATTCGGCGAGGGCGAGGGTGGCTTCCGGCTCGACGGACTCGAACAGCCGCAGGCCGCTGCCCAGCAGGACAGGGTAGACGACCAAGCGGTACTCGTCGACCAGTTCGTGCTCGCGCAGGTACTTCACCAGCGAAGCGCTGCCGAAGACCAGCAGGTTCTGCTCGGTCCGCAGTTTCGCGATGCCGGCGGCGAGATCGCCCTCGATGCGCTGAGCGTTCCACTCCAGCTCACGCAGCGAATCGGTCGCCACATACTTGGGCATGCTGTTCATCTTGTCCTTGTACGCACCCTCTTCCGGGTGGTCCGGCCAGGACGCGGCGAACATCTGATACGTGGTGCGGCCCAGCAGCAAGGCGTCGACCGCCTCCAGCTCACCGGATTTGTACTTCGCGATGCCGTCGCACCAGAAGGGTGCGGTCCACAGCGGATCCTGGATGAATCCGTCCAGCGAAACGAACTCGGCGACAACGATCTTCCCCATGATTGACCTGCTCCTCTGCAACCTCTCACCGGCCCGGTCGGCCGATGCGTTCGAACCATGAAGACGGGACGAACAACGCTAACTAATCGGTGCGAAGAAAAACGCGGTGCGGAGAAATACGGCGGATCAGCTCACCGTGGGGAGACGGGTGCGAGGTTCGGTCAGCCATTGCAGCCAGTGCGGGCCGATCATGGCCGCCAGTTGCTCGTAGCCCGGCGCGCCGGGGTGGTAGCCGTCGCCCACGCGCAGTTCGCGCATCCAGATGTCGTTGTGGCGCAGCGGTTGGTGAACGCGAAGATACTGAACCTGTTCGCCGGAACACATTTCGGTGAACCGATCGTCCAATTCGACTGTGCGCGTGTTCTGTTCGTCGTCGATACAGGGCGGGGGCGCGACCACCAGGACGGTCCAGTCGAGTTCGGCGCAGCGGCGCAGCATGCGGCGGAGATTGGCCGCGGACTCGTCGGCCGGCACCCGGATCGCCCCGTTTTCCCACAGCGTGTCGTTGACGCCGAAGGAGAAGACGACCCGCGCGTCGACCTCGCCGGATAATCGCTGTCCGCATTCAGCCTCCCAGCGGGCGGCGATATCGGAGGAGGTCTGGCGTCGCACCCCGAGGTTGTAATAGGTCAGCGGTATTCCTGCCGCTGTCGCACGCCCGGCGAGCCGGCCCGCCCACCCGAGACACTGCGGATCTCCCAGTCCCGCAACCAGAGAATCTCCCACGAAACAGACCCGAACGTCGCGCACCACCGGGTGATGGTTGCACAAACCGGGACGAACTCGGCGCGGTACCGGGAAGGCAATAAGATCGGCGGGGTAGTCCGGGAGGGAGCTTGTATGTTGTCCGAGGCGCCGTTGCCGCGCTGGTTCATCGATCTGCTGGCACATCGGCGATGGATTCGCCGCACCCGCCCCTTCCCCCACGTCTACGTCCGCGACGTCTTCGTCGCCGAGTTCTACCAGCGGCTCGCGATCGAATTCGAACGAGTGCGCACCGATCACCGGGACCTGTTCGGTCCGGTTGCCGCGGGCTACGGCGCCTCCGGCGCGAGCCTGACCCGGATGCGCAACGGACCGCTCGAGGTCTTCCTGTCGCGCGCCTGGCACGACCTGATCGAACGGGTCGCGGGCGTCCCTGCCAGCGGCGACGTGGAGGGCTCACTTCATCATCACCCGCCGGGGAGTCCGCGCGGCTGGCCGCACCACGACCTCACCCCGGCCTGGTTCCCGGGGGCGGCGCCCGGGCCGGACACGGTCGGCCTGCCGGGCGACGATATCGATCTGAAGTCCGGCGCCCGGCCCGCGGGGGTGCCGGCGCGTGAAATGGTGCGCGCCGTCGCGGTGCTGTTCTATCTGGGCAACGGCGAATGGCAACCGGGCGACGGCGGCGAGACGGGACTGTTCGCCGATATCGGCGCCGCGGAGCCGACACCCACGGTGGTCGTTCCGCCACTGGACAATTCGATGGTCGTCTTCGAATGCACGCCGCGGTCCTGGCACACCTTCCTCGGCGGCAACACCGCGGCCCGCAACAGTGTGGTGATGTGGTTGCACCGGCCCAAGGAGCAGGCGGCGAGCCGCTGGGGAGGGGACCGCATTGTCCAGTGGTGACAGCCGTCGAGTGTGCCTGCTCACCGGGGCGGGTGGGCGATTGGGCGATGCGTTCTGCCGCGCGTACTACCGGGACTACGACATCGTGGCCGTCTGCCGCAATCGGGTTCCGGCCGCGCCCTCCCAGGAGGAATGGTTCATCGATCCGCTGGAACCCTGGCAGCCGGTTCCGGAGAACGACTCCCGCATCTTCGTCGTGCGCGCCGATCTGCGCCGCGAGGGCGAGGCCGAGCGAGTGGTGGATCTGGCACTGGCGAAATTCGGCGGGGTCGATCTGCTGGTCAACAATGCGGCGCAGCTGGATCTGCAGCCGAACGGCCTGGTCGACGGCGACACCGCCCTCGACGCGCTCGCCCCGCAGTTCGCGATGAACGTCGAGGTGCCGCTGCGACTGGCGACGCGGCTCGCACAGCGTTGCTGGCTGCATCGCGGCGACGAGAATCGGGCGCGCAATCGCAATATCGTCAACGTCTCGAGTTTGTCCGGATCCCGGGTCTACTCCGGCGGGCAGGCCGTCTATTCCGCGACCAAGGCCGCACTCGACCACCTGACCAGGCATATCGCCGCGGAATTCGCCGAATTCGGGGTCCGCGCGAATGCCGTCGCCCCCAATTCCTTTCCCGCGCTGGTGCCGACGGAGCTGGTCGCGGCCGCGATCGCCGAACTCGACACCGGCACCATGACCGGCGGTATCTTCAGCGTCGGCGACACCGACGCACTCGAACCCGTCACGGCCGGCTCGGGACCGCCCGGGTGACGCTGCGCCCTGCCGGTCCGCGAAGACCCGGGCGCTCGCGCGGTGGCCTCGGCCCGAGCGAGCGGAGATCCGGACGCGGAGCAGCCACCCGAGTTCGGTCGGCTCGTGTGGAGTACGCGCACGCCCACCTGGGCGAACCCGGGGAACGGCGTGTTGCCGACGGGCGCTCGGACGGCCTCCTGCATACTCACACCCGAGCCGACCCAGGGACCGACGCAGCTCCCTCGATCCGAAAGTTTCGATACGACATGCGAGTAGACGGGCGGGAGATCCCCGTCTCCGGCAGTCTGCTGCAGCCGCGGATCAGGCGGACCAGCGACATCATTCGCGTGGTGTTGTCCGCCCTGCTGGTGGCGGTGGTGGTCGCCGGATCGCTCATCACCCGGCCGCGCTGGGAAGCCCTGGAGCGATCGGTCTCCGACATCGTCGGCTTCCTCACGCCCGAACAGTCCAACCTGGTCTATCTGCTCTACGGCATCGCGATTCTGGCATTGCCCTTCGCGATTCTCGTTCGCCTGATCTTCCGGATGCAATGGAAACTGCTCAGCGGCTACGTCACCGCGGGCCTGATCGCGGTCCTGGCGCTGTCCATCACCGAATCCGGAATCTCGGCGCCGCAGTGGCATCTGGCGGTGCCACGCCAGCTCGACACGTTCCTGTCGCAATTTCTCGACGATCCGCGCTGGATCGCGATGCTGGCCGCCGGATTGACCGTGGCCAGTCCCTGGCTGCCGGCATCCTGGCGACGGTTGTGGTGGGCGCTGTTGATCGCGTTCGTGCCGCTGCACCTGTTCGTGAGTCTGGTGGTGCCCTCGCGGGCGATGTTCGGGCTCGCGGTGGGCTGGTTCGTCGGTGCGGTGATCGTCCTGCTGGTCGGCACTCCGGCCTTGGAGGTGCCGCTGGAGGCCGCCGTCCGGGTGCTGGCCGGCCGCGGATACACCGTCACCGGATTCACCGTGCTGCGCCCGGCCGGTCCCGGACCGCTGCTGCTGAGCGCCGACACCGGGCCGCATCGCCAGCTGATCGTGGAGATGTACGGACAGAATCAGCGCAGCTGGGGAATGTTGCGGCAGGTCCGGCGCTGGCTGACCTTCCGCAGCAGCGAACGCACCCCCGCCTTCGCCTCGATGCGCCGCGCGGTCGAGCATCGCGCACTGATGGGTATCGCGCTCGGCGATCTGGGACTGGCCAGCAACAAACCGCTGACGGTGGCCGCGCTGAGCCGCGGCTGGACCCTGTACGCGCACACCGCGCCCCGGGGCCGGCAGCTGGCCCCCGGCGACAGTGAGGTGGTGCTGACCAACGTCTGGCGGTCACTGCAGAACATGCATCGCGCCCAGATCACCCACGGCGATCTGCGAGTCGAGGAAATCCGCATCGCCGAGGGGCGGGTGCTGTTCGGCGGCTTCATGGCGGCGGAATTCGGCGCCTTCGACTCCCGCTTCTCCGCCGATATCGCGCAGCTGTTGCTCACCACGAGTTCCCTGTTCGGGGCGGAAACGGTGGTGGCCACCGCCATGCACGTGCTGGGGGAACAGGCGGTGCTCGACGCCTCGCGCCGGCTCACCAAGAACGGAATCGGCACCCAGGTCCGCAAATCGGTGCCCGACAGCGGTGAACTGATGAAAACGGTCCGCGCCCAAGTACTCCAGCAGACCGGTAAGGATCGGATCGAGGCCGCGCGGATCACCCGCTACTCGCGCAACCAGATCGTGCAGCTGGTGCTGCTGATCGCGCTGGTGTACGTGGCCTACCCGTTCATCAGCCAGGTGCCGACCTTCTTCACCGAACTGCGCACCGCGAACTGGTGGTGGGCGCTGCTGGGGTTGACGATCTCGGCCGCCACCTATGTCGGCGCGGCGATGGCGCTGTGGGGATGTGCCGGGACCTCGGTGAATTTCCGCAAGCTGCTGGGCATGCAGGTCGCCAACACCTTCGCCGCGACCACCACGCCCGCCGGGGTCGGCGGGCTGGCGCTGAGCGTGCGATTCCTGCAGAAGAGCGGCCTGGGCACGGTGAAGGCGACCGCGGCGGTGGCACTGAACCAGGCGGTGCAGGTGATCACGCACGTGGTGCTGCTGATCGTCTTCAGCGTGGCCGCCGGTGTCTCGGCGAACCTGGAACATTTCGTGCCGAGTGCGACCGTGCTGTATCTGCTGGCCGGTGGTCTGCTGGGCGCGGTCGGTGCGGCCATGTTCGTGCCGACGGTGCGACGCTGGCTGCGCAACGAGGTGCGACCGCAGCTGGCGGAGGTGGTCGCGGAACTGCGCACGCTCTCGCGTGAACCGAAACGGCTGCTGATGATCGTCGGCGGCTGCGCGACCACCACGCTCGGCGCGGCGGGCGCGCTGTGGGCGGCCATCGAAGCATTCGGCGGCGCAACGACATTCGTGACCGTGACGGTCGTGACGATGATCGGCGGGACGCTGGCCTCGGCCGCGCCCACGCCACCGGGCGTGGGCGCGGTGGAGGCGGCGCTGATCGGTGGTCTGGCCGCCTTCGGCGTGCCCGCGGCGATCGGCGTGCCGGCCGTTCTGCTGTACCGGGTACTGACCTGCTGGCTGCCGGTCTTCTGCGGCTGGCCGCTGATGAACTGGCTCACCAGGCACGACATGATCTGAGCCGCACGCCGATTCGCACCGGTCGCGGAGCGAAACGCCCGCCCACGGGGCCGATACCGCGACGAGCCGCCGAGTGTCGACTCGGCGGCTCGTTCACGACCGGATATGCGGCGCAGGCCTGTTCTCGGCCGTGCCGGGCATATCCTTTGTCCGAAGGTCAGCCCGCGTATTCCTTGCGCAGCTGCACCTTCACCACCTTGCCGCTGGCATTGCGCGGCAGCTCCGGCACGATCACCAGATCCTTCGGATGCTTGTACCGGGCCAGGTTCTCGTTGAGGAACGGGGTCAGCTCCTCGAGGGTCAGCGTTTCGCCGTCGAGCAGCGCGACCACGGCCACCGGCACCTCGCCCCACTTCTCGTGGGCCCGGCCGACCACCGCGGCCTCGTGGATCTTCGGATGCGCGAACAGCACATTCTCCACTTCGGCACAGTAGATGTTCTCGCCGCCGGAGATGATCATGTCCTTCTTGCGGTCGACCACCCAGACGAAGCCCTCCTCGTCCTGGCGAACCAGGTCACCGGAGTGGAACCAGCCGCCGGCGAAGGCTTCCGCGGTCGCCTCGGGCTTGTTCCAATAGCCCTGCATCATGGTCGGCCCGCGGTAGACGATCTCGCCGATCTCGCCCGGCGCGACATCGTTCATCTCGTCGTCGACGACGCGGCTCTGGATGGTCGGGATGGGCTTACCGACCGAGCCCAGTTTGCGCAGCGCGTCCTTGCCCTCGAGTACGCAGGTGATCGGCGACATCTCGGTCTGGCCGAAGACCGCGACGTTCTGCGCGTTCGGGAAGCATTCGGCCATCGCCCGCAGCACGGTCTCCGAGGCGGGCGCCGCTCCCCAGCTCAACGTCTCCAACGCCAGCTTGCGCTCCTTGACCGTCGGATCCTCGCAGATCAGCTGCCACTGCGCGGGGACACAGAAGGCGGTGGTGGCCTGTTCTGCCTCGATGGCGTCGAGGAATTCGGTCGCGTTGAACGCGCCGAGCGGATGCAACACGGTCTTGGAGCCGAGCATGAACGCCGGGGCGAGGGAGCCCAGTCCGGCGATGTGGAACAGCGGCGAGGTGCAGAAGCCGATGCTGTCGGGGGTGGCGTTCATCGCCCGAATGCAGGTCAGCGCCTGGGCATTCAGATTCTCGTAGGACAGGATCGCGCCCTTCGGGCTGCCGGTGGTGCCCGAGGTGTACATGATCAACGCCGGAGTGTCCTCCGGAATGTCCTGCGGCACATGGGGTTCGCCGGTCTCGGCGAGGAAGTCGTCGTAGCCGATGACGCCCTCGCCCGTGGTGCCGCCGATGACGACGCAGGTATGCAGCGCCTCGCTCTGCGCCATCACACCGGTGGCCAGCGGCTGCAGCAGCGAGTCGGTGACGATCGCCGCGGCCCCCGAATCGGCCACGATGTAGGCGACCTCGGGCGGGGTGAGCCGGAAGTTCACCGGTACCGCGATCGCGCCCAGCGCGTTGATGCCGAACACGGCCTCCAGGTACTCGGTGTAGTTGAGCGCCAGAATCAGCACCCGGTCGCCGAAACCGACACCGCGCCGAGCCAGAGCATCGGCGAATTTCAGTGACCGCTCGTGCAGTTGTTTCCAGGTGGTGTCCTGCCCGCGGAACCGGATCGCCACCGCGTCCGGGCGCATCAGCGCATGCGTGGCGAGCTGGTTGTTCCAGTGGTTTCGACGCGACCGGATCGGTTCGTCGGTCTGGACACCGGTGGTCATGCAGGAACTCCTCTCGGACCGTCGGAGTTCGCCACCGAATGGGCCCGGCGGCGTCGACGGCTGAACCAACAGCGAGAATAGCAACTAACTTTTTGCCGTGACAAGGGTTACATACGAGAATCCCGGTTCACAGAACATTCGCACGAACGCGCCAACTCATGGCTATAACCTGGGTCTTTGGCTGAGTTCACAGTGACCTCAGTTCGCGATCCTTCGAGACTTTCGGAGCAAACTGCCGCTCACATCCTGTTGTCTCCGACGCGGTCGCCATGCCAGTATCGAGCCATCCGGGCAGGCCCGGCTCGCACGCGGCCAGGCACCCGAGGGGCGGCAGTCTGTGCACACACCGGCATCGAGGGGTGCCGGAGATGCCGGGCGCGTCGCCCCGAGTCGTACCGCGGCCAGGAGGACAACCAGATGTTGCGCACCAGATTCACCGAGATGTTCGGTATCGAACACCCGATCGTGCAGGGCGGCATGATGCACGTCGGCCGCGCCGAACTCGTGGCGGCGGTCGCCAACGCCGGGGCGCTCGGTTTCATCACCGCGCTCACCCAGCCGACCCCCGACGATCTGCGGCGCGAGATCGAGCGCACCCGGCAGCTCACCGACAAGCCGTTCGGCGTCAACGTCACCATCCTGCCGTCGATCAATCCGCCGCCGTACCAGGAATACGTTCAGGCGATCATCGAATCGGGCGTGAAGATCGTCGAGACCGCAGGCAGCAACCCGGAGCCGTTCCTGCCCTACTACAAGGAAGCCGGAATCAAGGTGCTGCACAAGTGCACCAGCGTCCGGCACGCGCTCAAGGCGCAGAAGATCGGCGTCGACGGCGTGAGCATCGACGGTTTCGAATGCGCCGGCCACCCGGGTGAGGACGACGTGCCCGGCCTGATCCTGATCCCGGCCGCCACCAAGGCGCTCGACATCCCGGTCATCGCGTCGGGTGGTTTCGCCGACGCCCGCGGCCTGGTCGCGGCGCTGGCTCTGGGCGCCGACGGCATCAACATGGGCACCCGCTTCCTGTGCACCGAGGAGTCCCCGGTGCATCGGAAGGTGAAGGAACAGATCGTCGCCCACACCGAGCGTGACACCCAGCTGATCTTCCGCACCATGCACAACACCGCCCGGGTCGCCGACAACGAGATCAGCCGCAAGGTGGTCGAAATCGAGGCCGCCGGAGGCAAATTCGAGGATGTGCGCGATCTGGTCGCCGGAGCCCGCGGCCGCCGCGTCTTCGACGAGGGCGACCTGGACGCCGGCATCTGGTCGGCCGGACAGGTGCAGGGTCTGATCGACGACATTCCCACCTGCGCCGAGCTGATCTCGCGCATCGTGGACGAGGCCGAGACGCTGATCAACGCGCGACTGGGTTCGCTGGTCGTCTGATTCGGCGTGCGGGGCGAGCCGCGACCGGCATGGGACGCGGCTCGTCTCGTCACTCTCGCCCCTGTGGCCTCAGCTGTCTCGACCTCTTCACCGGGCCCCGACTTGTCGGCATAATCGCTGGGGAACCTGCACTATGCGGGACACCCGCACCCGGTCGGCACTGTGAGCCGCTGCGCGAATCGCGCTCACATGCCACCCGACCGTCGTGCGACGGCGCCGGATACGGGGAGGACATGGCGGTGGGGCAGCGGGAACGGATCGGCACCTCGGCGGACGCGGCGGTAGCCGCCGTCGCGCACATGCTGGGCGCCGCACCCGAATCTGTCTCCACCACAGTGCCTTTCACCGATCTGGGCCTGAGCTCCGCGCAGCTCGCCCGCCTCGCGGGCGTGCTGGAAGATGCTCTGGGCGTGGAGATCTCGCTCACCGAGCTCTACGACAACCCGGATATCGAGCGGCTCGTCGACCATCTCGAGCGCCGATGACAGCCGCCACGCCACCGATATCGATCATCGGTATCGGATGCCGAGTACCGGGCGCTTCCGGCGTGAACGAATTGTGGCGCTTGCTGATCGAGAGCCGCAGCGGAGTCGGCGACCCGCCGCCGGGGCGCGACGGCGCGGGCCGCGGCGGCTATCTGGATTCGATCACGGAATTCGACAACGACCGCTTCTCGATCTCCGATCGCGAAGCGGCCCTGATGGATCCGCAACAGCGGCTGGCGCTGGAGGTCGCGGTCGAAGCGATCGACGATGCCGGAGTCGGCTATCGGCTGAGCGGGTCGGACACGGCGGTTCTCTTCGGCGCCTGCGGTTTCGACCACGGAGCGGTCGTCCTCGGCAGCGGCGGGCAGGACGCACCCTACGCGGTGACCGGGTCCGCGCTGAGCATCATCGCCAATCGGATCTCGTACGCACTGGATCTGCACGGATCGAGTGTGGTCCTCGACAGCGCGTGTTCGTCCTCGCTCGCGGCGGTGGACCTCGCCGTGCGGTTGCTGGCCGACGACGCCGTACCGTACGCCATCGTCGGCGGCGTGAATCTCGCGCTGCTGCCGCACACTTCGCAGTACCTCGAACAGGGTGGCTTCCTCGCCGCTGACGGGCGGTGCAAGCCGTTCGACGCGGCCGCCGACGGATACGTTCGCGGCGATGGGGCGACCGTGCTGGTATTGCAGCGCACGGCCGACGCGCAGCGTGAGGGCAACCGGTGCTACGCCGAGATCGCCGGCGCCGCAGTGGGTTCCGACGGCCGCTCGAACGGTCTCTACGCCCCGAACGGGCGCGCGCAACAACAGGTGATCCGCACAGCGTGGGCACGCGCCGGCCTGGATGCCCGCTCCGCCGGATACTTCGAATGTCACGGCACCGGAACACCGGTCGGCGATGCGGTGGAGATCGAGGCGCTGGCCACCGTACTCGATGCGCCGGGCGGCGCGGTGAAACCGTATGTCGGATCGATCAAATCGAATATCGGCCATCTGGAGGCGGCGGCCGGGGTGACCGGGCTGGCCAAAGTGGCGCTGTGCCTGCACCACGGAACCATCGTGCCCACCATCAACTTTCAGCGCGAGAATCCGCTGCTGCGGTTGTCCGAACGCGGGCTCCGGGTGCCGGGTGAAGTGGTCGGCTGGCCCACGGATTCCGGCATGCCGCGATGCGCGGGCGTCAGTTCGTTCGGATTCGGCGGCACCAATGCGCATGTGGTCCTGCGGGAGGTGGAGCCGGGACCGGTGCGCGAGGCGCGGCCTCCGGTGCTCATCGGCCTCACCGGTCGCGACGAGGACGAACTGCGTGACACCGCGACCGTTCTGGCCGGCGGCGAGATGTCGCTGTCCACCCTGGCCGCAACCGGACGCGCACTGCCCCAACCGGTTCGGGCCGCGATCGTGGCGGACGAGCCCGACGATGCAGGCGACGCACTGCGCGCGGTGGCGAGCGGCTCCCGTTCGCCGGCCCTGCTCGGCGTCGGTGGGCGACGGCGCGGACGAGTGCTTTTCCTGTTCTCCGGACAAGGTGGTCAGCATGCGCACATGGGGCGCGAGCTGGCGGCCCGGTATCCCGAATACGCCCGGGCGGCAGCCGAAACGGCCGACGCCGTGGCGAATGCGGGCGGGCCGCGAGTGTGGACGCCCCGGCACGGCTTCGCCGACAGCGTCGGCGCCACCGAGACGGTGCAACCGGCGCTGTTCGTCTACCAGGTGGCGCTGGCCCGGTTGCTCGCGGCGTGGGGAATCGAGCCGGATGCGGTGGCCGGGCACAGCCTCGGCGAAATCGCGGCCGCGGTGATCGCGGGCGCCCTGTCCCTCGACGATGCCGCGCATCTGGTCACCGTGCGCTCACGGGCGCTGGGGCGGCTGGCCGGGCAGGGCATGATGGCGCTGCTCGAGGCGACGCCGGATCAAGCGCGGCGGCTGGTCGAGCCCTTGCGCGCGGAGGTCGCGGTGGCGGCGGTGAACGGGCCCCGGGCGGTGGTGGTCTCCGGGACCACGCGATACATGGAGACATTGCTGCGGCGAGCGCGGCGGCGGCAGTACTACGTACGACCCGTGCCGGTGGATTTCGCCGCGCACAGCCCGCAGGTTCGCGCGCTCGCCGACGAATTCACCACCGCGCTGCGAGCGCCGGTGCCGCGGGCCCCCCGCGTGCCGGTGTTCTCGACGGCACGATCCGGCCGGGTGATCGATTCCGCCGCGATGGATACCGACTATTGGATCGACAACCTCTGTGGCACCGTCGATCTGGACGCGGCCGTCGAATCCGCCGTGGGCCGGGGCTACACCTCGGTCGTGGAAATATCACCGCATCCGGTGCTGGCGCCGGCCGTGCGCGACTATCCCGAACTGGCCGACGCGGTCTTCTCGGCCGCGCATCGCGACGGCGAGGTCACCGCCCTGCTCCGCACGGTCGGCGCCATGTATCTGCGAGGGCGTGATGTCGATTGGTCGATCCAGGGCGCGACGGCCGGTCCTGCGGTCGAACGGCGTTGGCGGCGAAAAACTTTCCCGTTGCTCACCCGGACCGCGACCGATCCCGGCCGCGAACGACTGGACGATCACGTGGTGAACGGTGTGCCGACCGTGCCCGCCGCGTATTGGATTCGGCGCCTGCTGGATTCGGTTCCCGGACCGATCCGGCTGGCCGACTTCGCGGTTCACGAACGCACGGACATCGCGGATCTCGCCGCGGTCGGCTACCGCAGCGGATCGGATCTGCGCGTACTGCTGGGGCCGGTGTCGCTGGCCTCGGCGCGGGCGGAGACCGCCGCCTCGCCCGCCGACATTCTCGGGTGGATGCGTACGGTGGACGACCATCGCATCTCCGCCACGACAGCGGACGAACTCGATATCGACGAGTTCTATACGTCCTTGCGCACCCGTGGACTCGACTACGGTCCGCGCTTCCGGACGCTAACCGCCGTGCGTGCCGGAAACCGCGGCGCCGTCGGAGTTTTCGATTCGATCCCGCTGACCACGGCCGCGCTCGACGGCTGCTTACAGCTGATCGCCGCCGCCGGCCGGGAAATCCTGCCCGCGGCCGGGCTCGCGGTACCGGTAGCCATCGGGTCCGTATGGCTTTCCGATGCGCCCCGTGTACTGCTGACCGAGGCGCACGCGTTCGTGCGCGGGCACGAGCCGGGCGGGCTGCTGTGCGACGTCATCGCGGTGGACCAGGACGATGCCCCGGCAGTGGCACTGCTCGACGTGCGAATCACATTCGCGGACAAGGCTTTCGACTCCCGGCAAGCGGCGAGAGATCCGTCCGGGCACACGGTCGTCTACCGGCCGCCCGGAAACGCCGGCTTCGACGGCGACCGTCCCGACGCTGCCACCGATGACGGTCTGTACGCCCAACCCCGGATGACTCGTGCGGCGGTGCCGGACGATGCGCCGCGCGAACGCGCGAGTGCCGGTGTTGTTTCCGGAGTCGCCACCGGCTCGGGAATGAACCTGCTTCTCGAGCGCACCGCCGGGCGCGGACGAGCCGAGTACGACGCGACGGTCGCCACGGCACCGGAGTGGGCGAACTCCGTACTGCGCGAGGAACAGTGGATTGCTGTGCCGTTCTCCGCGGACGCCGCGCGGGCGGTGCACCCGACCGTCGAGCGGGCGTCGGTCGTCGGAGAATCGCGCCTCGCGAAGTCGATCGCCCGCGCGCTGGACCGCCACCTCCCCGCCGAGCGGATCGCCCGCGAGCCCGGCGAGTCGACGGCCTTGGCGGCAGCGGCACAAGGACGGGCGCCCACAGCCGTGGTGCTGGTCTGGGCGGAAGCACTCTCGGTGCCTCGGCACGACGCGTTCGGCCCGGGAACCGACACGAGTCCGGTCGTCCCCGCACTAGAGCGAGCCTTGCGCGTCCTGCAGCAGGTGATCGCCGCGGAAACGACGGCGAGCCTCACCGTGGTGCTGCGGGATCCGGCATCCGTCGAACACAATGCTGTCGCCGCGCTGGTCCGGACCCTGCAGCTGGAATCCGGCCGACCGGTGCGCCTGATCTGGTCCGACGAATCGGGCGCCGACATCGTGCGCGAGCTCGTGCTCGACTCGCGGGGGCCGGCGGAAGTGCGCGTGGAAGGTGCGCGGACGCTGATGCGGCGGTTCCGGCGACTCGGCGGAGCGGGCTCCGGGGTCCCGATCTGTGCCGACGGCACCTACGTGGTCACCGGCGGGCTCGGCGCGCTGGGGGCCGCCGCGGTGCGGTGGCTGCTCGAGCAGGGAGCACGCGATGTGGTCGTCCTGACCCGGCGTCCGCGACCGCTGCCGCCGCTGCTCGACGGCGCCGAGGACCGCGTGGTGGTCGTGCGCTGTGATGTCGCCGATCGCGCGGACCTGGCCAACGCCCTCGACGACATCCGAGCGTGCGGATCGACGATCCGAGGTCTGGTGCATTCCGCCGGTGTGCTGCACGACGCCGAATTCGACCGCGTGACAGGCGAATCTCTGGCCTTGCACTTCGAACCGAAAACGACCGCGGCCGTCTCGCTGCTCGAACTGACGGCGAGCGACCCGGTCGACTTCACCCTCCTGTTCTCCTCCGCCACCGGTCTGTTCGGGGCACCCGGACAGGCCGCGTACGCCGCCGCCAACGCGGCAGTGGATGCGCTCGCGCACGGCGCCACCGGCCGATCGGTGACCAGCATCGCCTGGGGCAGCTGGGACGCCGGGCTCGCCCGCTCCGCCGGAGGCGCCGCACATCTGCGGACCGCCGGCATCACCCCTTTCGATGCCGCTCGCGGCATGTCCGTGCTGTCCGCGATTCTCGGCCGCCCGCAGGCGGTGGTGCTCGCGCTGGACTACACGCCCACCGACGACCCGGGACCGGTCGCGGCCAGACTGCGCGAGGCGCTGGCTCCCGCGAGTTCGCTCGGGGCCGATTTGCCGGGTGGACGCTCGCCGGGCTCGGCAAACACTGCGGCCGACAGACGTCTGTCCCTAGTTGCCGACGCGGGCGAGGATGTACAGCGAATCGTGCGCGCCACGGTCGCGAACGTACTGTCGCGAGACGTCGAATTCGTCGATCCCGAAGCCGATTTCGCGACACTGAATCTGTCCTCGCTGCTGGCCATAGATCTGCGACGCCGTCTGGAGCACCGGCTGGGAATCCGGATCGCCACCGCCGAGCTGTTCGACAACCCCTCTGTCACGGCGTTGTCGGCCGCGTTGGCGCTTCGAATGCCGCGCCAGGAGCGACGATGATCAACCGCTTGGCGGCGACCGTCGCGGACCGGGCAGCGAAAACACCGGACGATCCGGCCTTCACCGCGCTGTCGTACCCGGGCGGCCAGCGTACGGCGGCCACCGTCACAGTGTCCGAATTACACAGTGCGGCAGGCGCATTGGCCGAGCGGCTTCGCGAGCGGACATCGCCCGGTGATCGTGTCGCGATCCTGTGCGAGCACGGTCTCGACTATGTCGTCGCCTTTCTCGCCTGCCTCTACAGCGCCCGCACCGCGGTTCCGTTGTTTCCGATGGCGATGCGCCGCAATGCCGAACGGCTACGGACGATCCTCGTCGACGCCGAGCCGCGTCTGAGCCTCGTCTCGCCACGCTTGCCGACCGGCACGCCCGAATGTCCGGATGCCGACGCCATGCCGTACGGCGAACTCCTGACGGCGGATGTGCATGCCGGCACCGGCGACGTCCGAGTGGATCCGGCCGGCGCGCATCCCGCCTATCTCCAGTACACCTCCGGCTCCACCATTTCGCCTGCGGGAGTGTGCATCACCCACGCCAATCTCGCGGCGGCACTCGATCAGTTGCGTACGGCTCTGGCACCGGCCGACGACCGTCCGATGGTCACCTGGCTGCCGTTCTTCCACGATATGGGCCTGGTTTTCGCCCTGTCGCTGCCGCTGTATCTGGGCGTTCATGCGATCACGATGCCACCGGCCGACTTCGCCAAACGGCCGATCCGATGGTTGCGCGCCTGCAGCGACTATCGCGCCGCCGCGACCGCCAGCCCGAATTTCGGTCTGGCACTGGCCGTTTCGGGCACAACGGCGGCGGAGCGCGACGGTCTCGATCTGTCCTCGCTGGATCTGCTGCTCAACGGGGCCGAACCGATCCGCGCCACCGCTCTGGACGCCTTCACTCGCACCTTCGCCCCGTACGGATTCCGTCACCGGGCCCACACCGCGGGATACGGCCTGGCCGAGGCAACCCTTCCGGTGACCATCTCGCGCCCGGAGGCGGAACCGGTATGCGTCGACTTCGACCGCGCCGCCCTGAGCTCGGGCCGGGCGACCGTCGCGTCCGCGCGCCACGACGGTATCGCGCTGGTCGACTGCGGCCGTCCCGCCGGGCAAACCGTGCGCATCGTCGATCCCGTGACGGGCATACCATGCGACGACGGTGCCGTCGGTGAGATATGGGTGCGCGGTCCGAATGTCGGCGCGGGATATGCGGGGCTGCGTGAGCGGACCGCGGACACCTTCGGCGCGGTATTGCCCGGACAGTCCGGAACGTGGCTGCGCACCGGAGATCTCGGTTTCATCCACGACGAGGGGCTCTACATCGCGGGCCGCCTGCGCGACACGATCGTCATCGATGGCCGCAACCATTTCCCCGCCGATATCGAAGCCACCGCCGCCGACTCCGTGCCCGAACTGCGTCCCGGGCATATCGCGGCGTTCGGTGTCGATACCGGTGAACGCGAGGACCTCGTGGTCGTCGCCGAGGTGGTGAGCCCACCGGCCGCCGCGAGCGATATCGGCCGGCGGGTACGGGCCGCGGTGGCGACCGTGCACGGCATCGCACCGGCGGACGTGCTGTTGTTACCGCGCGGCGCGATTCCGAAGACCTCGAGCGGAAAGGTGCGCCGGGGCGAATGCCGCACCCGCTATCGGGCAGGGGAGTTCAGCGAGGAATTCGGCACCGACGCGGGCGCCCTCCGCGCGAACTCAGGTCGAATCCCGGCCGAGTAGCCGATCGGTTTCGCGGCGTTCGCGCTTGGTGGGGCGTCCGGCGCCGCGGTCGCGCTTGGGCATCGCGGCGACGATTTCCGGTGCGGGTGGCGGAGGGCTCTTGTCGATATAGCATTGCGTCGCGATCGAAGCGCCGACGCGTTTCACGACCGGTCGGACCACGACGACGATGCGTTCGGCCCCGGCATTGCGGACCCGCACCTCATCACCGGGCTTGATCTGTTGAGCGGGTTTGACCGTCGTGCCGTTGACACGCACATGACCGCCGCGGCACGCGGTGGCTGCGGCGGATCGCGTTTTGAACAGCCGGACAGCCCAGATCCAGGAGTCGACCCGAGCTGTAGCTGGTTGTGCCTGTTCCAGTTTCGCTCCTCACAGTAGGCCCGGCGGGTCACCGCCGGGCCGTGCTGTCGAGCGAAAACGACTAGGCGACGCGGCGTGCGGTGACGATCGAGTCGGGGTCCAGATGCGCGTAGCTGACGGTCTCACCCGACTGCGGCGCCTGGAGAATCTTGCCATCCCCGGCGTACATGGACACGTGGCCGCCACCGTTCTGGATGACGAGGTCGCCCGGCTTCAGGTCCTGGAAGGCGACCGGCTTGCCGACGTGCGACTGTTCGAAGCTGGTACGCGGCAGCTGAATTCCGGCCTGCTTGTACGCCCACTGCACCAGACCGGAGCAGTCGAAGTTCGAAGGACCGGAAGCGCCCCACACGTAGTCGGCGCCGATCTTGCTGCGCGCAGCGTCGAGCGCGACGTCACCGACGCCGTGCTGCTGCTGCGGCTGGCCGAACATGCCACTCATCGGGTTCTGCGCGGCGTTGGGGATGCTGGGCGCGATCGCCTGCGAGCTCAGCGCCTGCTGAACTCCCTTGATCTGATCCGCGTGATCGGCGAGCACCTGGTTCGCCTGGCTGACTTGCTGGTCGAAATCCGAACCCAGCGGAACGTCGAAGTTGCCGACGCCGGGAACGTTGATTGTGGCCGCCATGGCCGGAATCGCCGGAATCGCACCGGTTGTGGCCGCTACTGCGCCGCAGACCAGCGCACCCTTGACGGAATTCGGCAGCCGAGATTCCCGTTGCAGACTGTGTTTACCCACCGAGCTGAGTCTCCTGTTTCTTCCTTGCCCACGCGCCGACCGGGTTAGCTGACGGGTTCGGACCGGGAAGATTCGGCCCTACCCCATCGACCTTGCGACCGAAGAGGATTCACCCCAGTAACCTGGGTCCCCGGTTCAGCGATCGAGCTGCCCACTCGACTGCTGATTAGGCGGTGACTCAGCGGGCCGCCCCTCTAATGAAGCGACATACTCCGCGAAGTCACGAAGAGATTACGACGGCTCGGTGTTGTTGTCCACCCCACACGACGGCGTGTCTGCCCGCGTGTCGCCAAAACGCCAGGACCACCCCCGATTACAGCCCGACGAATCCATCTGCTATGGAGATCACGGCGCGGTATCCACGGCTCTGCCCTCGTTATCGAAACGAGTCGCCCGGGGCGTTACATCCGTGGCATTTCGTCGGCGGCATTAGATCGGCGGCCGATTCACGCCTCACCGTGCGGACGGACCGCCCGCTCGAGTTCCGCGATGCGTCCTCGCGCGTCCGCCAGTTCTGTTTCCAGCCGACCCAGCGCGATCACGAGCGGACCGACCGCCAGATCCGCCACCAGTTGCGGATCGTCGTACCCCTGCGCGATCGCGTGCAGGATGTTGTCGCGAATCTGCCGGGCGACGCTCGCTCCGGCCGGCACGTCCCAGGACCCGACGACCTCGGCCACCGTGGGGTTCGGCCGATCGCCGGACTGCTGATCTTCCGAATCGGTGGACATGACCCCTCCTGCGGACATTTCGGACCTCGATCAGCCACCAGCGTAGAGAGCCCCTCGCGCCCGGTCATCCCCGCACAGCGGCTGCCATTCGCTCGGATAGCGCAATCTAGGACATCCCCTATATATCCCGAGATTTCGGTGCGAACGCGCTACGGTGTCGGGGCATGGACCCCGTGCGGAATCCGTATGCCCCGGGCGCCGGCCAGCGCCCGCCCGAACTCGCCGGGCGCGACAAACAGCTCGACGCGTTCGACATCGTGCTCGAACGCATCTCGCGCGGGCGTCCCGAACGCAGTGTGATGCTCACCGGCCTACGCGGCGTGGGAAAGACCGTGCTGCTCAACCAACTTCGGTCCACGGCCCGCTCGCGCGGCTGGGGGACCGGCAAACTGGAGGCTCGCCCGGATCAGGAATTGCGGCGACCGCTGGCATCGGCGCTGCATATGGCGGTGCGCCAGATCGCGGTCGCCCACCGCAATCCCGAGATGGTCGACGATTTCCTGGGCATCCTCAAGGCCTTCGCCCTGCGCGCGACCGCCGACAAGGGGATGCGGGAACGCTGGCAGCCCGGTATCGACGTCCCGGCCGTCACCGGGCGCGCGGACTCCGGTGACATCGAGATCGATCTGGTGGAGTTGCTGCTGGAGGCCGCCCAGCTCGCCCGAGATATCGGCGTAGGCATCGCCGTGTTCATCGACGAGATGCAGGATCTGGGACCGGCCGATATCTCCGCGATCTGCGGCGCCTGCCACGAATTGAGCCAGGAGACAGCGCCGTTGATCGTGGTGGGCGCGGGCCTGCCACATCTGCCGGCCGTTCTCTCGGCCTCCAAGAGCTATTCCGAGCGCCTTTTCGGCTACCACCGTATCGACCGACTCGATCGCGATTCCGCGGACCGCGCGCTGATCGCCCCCGCCGAGCGCGAGGCGGTGGAGTTCACCGAGGAGGCCCTGAAAGCCCTGTACGACAAGGCGGATGGGTACCCCTATTTCGTCCAGGCCTACGGTAAGGCCACGTGGGATGTGGCCGCCCGCAGCCCGATCGGCGCCGAGGATGTGGAACTGGCCGCCCCCGCGGCCGAGGAGGAGTTGGCGGTCGGATTCTTCGGCTCCCGCTATGAACGGGCAACTCCGGCCGAGCGCGAGTACATGCGGGCGATGGCCGATCTGGCCGGCGACGACGGGCCGGTGCCGACCGCGGCGGTCGCCCAGGAGCTGGGCCGCAAACCCGCGTCGTTGTCTCCGGCCCGGGACGGACTCATCAAGAAGGGGCTGATCTACTCCGCCGAGCGGGGCACCATCGGCTTCACGGTGCCGCATTTCGGGCGGTACCTGCGCGGCGTGCAGTAATTCTTCGACCGCCGATTTCGCCGGAGGCCTACCGGCGGGTAACCAAGCCTTCTACACTCAAATGTGATCCTGATCACGTTTCGAGGGAGGGTCCCATGGCGACAGCCGCGAAAGTTCACGCCACCGAAGAGCAGGCCCGCGCACTGGTCGAGGAGTCGCGCGAAAGTACCTGGGCCAAACCGTCGTTCGCCAAGCAGATGTTCCTCGGCCGGTTCCGGCTCGACCTGATTCATCCGTATCCACAGCCGGCTCCCGACGACGCGGCGCGGACCGAGGCCTACCTGGAACGGCTGCGGGCCTTCTGCGAGACGCTGGACGGGTCGGTCATCGAGGCCGAATCGAAGATCCCCGACGACTACGTTCGCGGCCTGGCCGAACTCGGCTGCTTCGGACTCAAGATCCCGCCGGAATACGGCGGGCAGGGCCTGTCGCAGGTCGGCTACAACCGGGCGCTGATGCTGGTCGGCTCGGTACACGCGAGCCTGGGCGTGCTGCTGTCGGCGCATCAGTCGATCGGCGTGCCGGAACCGCTGAAGTTGGCCGGCACCGAGGAACAGAAGCGCGAATTCCTGCCCCGATGCGCGCGGGGCGCGGTCAGCGCCTTCCTGCTGACCGAACCGGACGTCGGATCCGATCCCGCCCGGATGGCGAGTACCGCGACCCCGACCGCCGACGGCGAGGCCTACGAACTCGACGGAGTGAAGTTGTGGACGACCAACGGTGTGGTCGCCGAACTGCTGGTGGTGATGGCGCGGGTGCCGAAGGGGCCCGGACATCGCGGCGGGATATCCGCCTTCGTGGTGGAGGCCGACACCCCCGGCATCACCGTCGAGCGCCGCAACGCCTTCATGGGTCTGCACGGGATCGAGAACGGTGTGACCCGCATGCACAAGGTCCGGGTGCCGGCGCGCAATCTGATCGGTCGCGAGGGCGACGGCCTGAAGATCGCGCTGACCACACTCAATGCCGGACGGCTGGCGATTCCCGCGCTGTGCACCGCGGCGGCGAAGTGGTCGCTCAAGATCAGCCGCGGCTGGTCGGCGGCGCGCGTGCAGTGGGGCCGCCCGGTCGGTGAGCACGCGGCGGTCGCGTCGAAGATATCCTTCGTCGCCGCAACCGCTTTCGCGCTGGAGGCGGTGCTCGAGCTGTCCGGGACGATGTGCGACGAGGCGCGCAACGACATCCGCATCGAAGCCGCACTGGCCAAACTGTGGGCCTCCGAGATGAGCTGTCGCATAGCCGACGAGCTGGTGCAGATACGCGGCGGGCGCGGCTACGAGACCGCCGCCTCCCTGCGCAGCCGGGGTGAGCGGGCGGTGCCGGCCGAACAACTGGTGCGCGATCTGCGAATCAATCGGATCTTCGAAGGCTCCAGCGAGATCATGCGGCTGCTGATCGCCCGGGAGATGGCCGATGCGCACATGGCCGCCGCGGGCGCACTCGTGGACCGTCATGCGGCGTTGAAGGACAAGGCCACCGCAGCGGTCGGGGCGAGTGGCTTCTACGCGAAGTGGTTCCCGCAGTTGGCGGTCGGCCGTGGCACCCTCCCTGCCGGATATACCGAATTCGGCCCGCTGGCAACACATCTGCGCTTCGTCGAGCGCATGTCGCGCAAGCAGGCGCGCGAACTGATGTACGCGATGGCGCGCTGGCAGGCGAAACTCGAATACCGGCAGGGGTTCCTGGGCCGTCTCGTGGATATCGGCGCGGAGCTGTTCGCCATGTCGGCGGCCTGTGTTCGGGCGCAGGCCATGCGCGCCGAGGACAGCCGGGACGCGGCCGCGGCGACGGAACTGGCCGATACCTTCTGCCGCCAGTCCCGGTTGCGGGTCGAGGCCGCCTTCGCCGCGCTCTGGGACAACACCGACGACGCCGACACCGCGCTGACTCGGCAGGTGCTCGAGGGCCGCTACGAATGGCTGGAATCGGGCGTGCTCGACCCGAGCGAGGGCACCGGCCCGTGGATCGCGGAATGGGAATTCGGGCCGTCCACCGAGCACAATCTGCTCACCCCGTTCCTGCCGTCCACGCGCGCGGCGGCCGACGCGTAGCGATCCATCGGGAAATCTAGGGCTGTCTAGCTTTAACGATCGAGAGCCTTAGATTTCCCGATGAAACGTCGCTCAGCCGAGATTGCCGAAGAAGGTGCGCAGGTCCGCCGCATATGCCCGCGGTTGATCCATCGCGATGAAATGGTGCCCGGGCGGATTGCCCTCGGGCCAGTGCACGATCTTCGCGGTGCGCTCCGCGAGCCGCCGGATACCCGGCGCACCGCTGTACACCCCGGTCGGGACCTGCGCCGAACCGGTGGGCCAGGCGAAGCCGCTGCTGTCGTAATACGACCACGCGGAGGTGCCGAAACTCTGAGTGAACCAGTAGATGCTCACGGTGGTCAGCAGCGCATCGCGGTCGATCGCCGCCTCGAGCGAGCCGGCGGCGCTGAATTCGGTGTACTTCTGCACCATCCAGGCCAGTGCGGCGGCGGGTGAATCGTTCCATCCGATCGAGAAGGTCTGCGGCGCCGCACGCAGCAGGCCGTGATGATCCACGCCGTTGACCCAGTCCGCCGCCATCATCGCCTCGTAACCGGCCCGTTCCGCGTCGGTCAGGATCGGGAGATCGGCCTCGGTGGGAAAGCCCGGACCGGCGGTGAGGTAGAGCCCGGCCACCCGGTCCGGCGCTGCCTCGGCCATCGCGGTGCCCACGTAGGTGCCGAGATCTCCGCCCTGGACGCCGTACCGCTCGTAGCCGAGCCGGCGCATCAGCTCCACCCACATCCGTCCGACGCGCTCGGTGCTCCACCCGGTTTCGGCAGGCGCCGCCGAGAATCCGTATCCCGGCACCGACGGTACGACCACGTGGAAGGCCCGCGCGGGATCGCCACCGTGCGCCCGGGGATCGACGAGAAGATCGACGAGATCGGCGAATTCGGTGAAGGTGTTGGGCCAGCCGTGGTTGAGGACCAGGGGCAGCGCCTCGGGTTCGGGCGAGCGCACATGCAGGAAATGCACATCGAGACCGTCGATCTCGGTGCGGTATTGCGGGAACCGATTGAGCCGGGATTCCTCTGCCCGCCAGTCGTATTCGGTGCGCCAGTACTCGGCCAGCTCGCGGAGCCGAGCCACCGGGACACCCCGGCTGCCGGCCGCGCCGGGCAATTGCGGCGCCCACCGCGTCCGGGCGAGGCGTTCGTGCAGATCATCGACGTCGGACTGCGGCATATCGATGCGGAAGCTGCGGATCTCTGCGCTCATGAACGCCACGCTATGGGCGGTATAGGCCAGATTCCGTCCTAGTACGGCGGGAAGGTCTCGATGCCTTTCTACGGCTGTCTACAGAAGTCGGTAGATACGCGAAGATTCTCCCGATCACCGCCCCGCCGGATCGTCGGCGTCCCAGCGGCAGCAATTGTGCAACTTCTGCATAACACCAGGTTAGAGCGGTTAACGCGACGGCAATCAATGACGACATCCGGGCAGGAACGGACTCTGCAGGAGGACGTCATGTCCACGACGATCGCCACCCGCGTCACCGTCTGCGCCGACGACGGCACCCCGCTGGCCGCCTGGACCTTCGGCCCGGCCACGGCCTCGGTGACGGTGGTCTTCGTCCACGGTCACTGCCTGCGGACCGAATCCTGGTGGTTCCTGCGGGATGAACTGCTGCGGCAATGGGGCTCGGACACCCGGATGGTGTTCTACGACCACCGCGGTCACGGCGATTCCGCCGGCGCCGATCCCGCGACCTACACCATCGACCAGCTGGGCCACGATCTCGACGCGGTCCTGCGCGCGGTCGCGCCGACCGGTCCGGTGGTTCTGGTCGGCCATTCCATGGGTGCGATGGTGGTCCTGGCCTACGCTCGCCTGTTCCCGGCCACGATCGGCACCCGCGTGGTCGGCGTCGGGCTGATCGCCGGAGCGGCCGCCGGTATCACCGCGGTGGGGCTGGGCCGATTGCTCAACCGGCACACCGTGACGTCACTGCGGGTCGCGGTACAGCGGGCGCCGCGGGCGCTACAGGTCTCGAAGCGATTGGGGCGCCGCGTTTTCGAGCCGATGGTGCGCGAAGCGAGTTTCGGCTCGCGGCGGGTGAATCCACGCATGGCCGCTCTCGCCACCGCGATGCTCAACGACACCCCACTGCCCACCATGGCCTACTTCCTCGATTCGCTCATCCGCTTCGACGAGACGCCGACGCTGCGACTGCTGTCCGATCTTCCGGCCCTGGTCCTCGGTGGATCGGCCGACATCATGATTCCGTTCGCGCATTCGGTGGTACTCGCCGCGCAACTCGGCCGTTCGGAACTGGTGCGGCTCGACGGCGCCGGGCACAGCGTGATCCTGGAACGCGCGGAGGACGTGGCCGTGGCCGTCGCGGCACTCGTGGACCGCGCGCTCGGGACGTCGGCCGGGACCTCCGAGAGCCGTCCGGCCGTCACGGCCGTACTTCCGGTTCTCGCACCTCTCGGCGAGTTGGAGCCGCCCTCGGTGACGGTGACCCTGCCGGCCGCCGGATGAGACTCAGATCCAGCGCAGGTGACGAGATCTTTTTCCATGGGCGACGAGCCAGAACGCAAATGATCACGTAATGTGTTGTAGATCACGATGTGCGGTCCGTCACAGGTTTGATCTTGCCCTCGGGCGAGATCCGAGCCGGTGATCGGCCCGGAAGCACCAGGAGGTTTCGATGACACGCAGTGAGATCGCTGAACTGCGCTTCGCAGTCGGACAGCTCCGGCAATGCGTCGGCGCGTTGCGCACCCATTACGGAGATGCCAATTCGGTCCGCCGGCTGGAGAACGATCTCGAACGACTCACCATCGATGCCGAGGAGTTCGAACACACCCCACCACCCGAGGTGGACAGCCGCCGCCAGCAGGAGGTCATCTACGTGCCGGACAGCAAGTCCGACGAGGCGGCATGGATGGGCGCGCAGGACGAAGGCCTCGGCTTCCATTCGCGGCCGCGCACCAAGTAACCGAACATTCACCAGCAGCACGGGCCGTCGCGGCGGCTGTCCATTCCGCCGTGACGGCGCTGCGGCCCGTCGGTTCCCACCCCACCGTATTCGCGAAGAAGGTCTGAAGTAGCTCGTCATTCACTCGTTGCACCGCCGCCGTCGCGCGCCCAGAGAATGTGGCGCAAATCATAGGACGGGGCGGCGATAGATCTTGCCTGGACCGGCCTCGAGTCATAGCCCGGTTGTCGTATGGTGCTCAGCATCACATTCGACGCCGGAGGTAACGATGACGTTCCACGGGGTAGACCAGCGAGGCAGCTTGCAGTGAGCGCAGCACCGACACGCGCCCCCGAGGCGGGCACGGGAGTTTTCAGCAAAGGCCGGGCGGCCATTTCCACACGCACTCTGCGTACCGACCGATGGTGGGTCCCCCCACTGCTCACGGTGCTCGGACTGGCCGCATTCATCATCTACGCAACCGTGAGAGCCTTTGTGCGATCGGCATATTGGGTCTCCGACTACCACTATCTGACGCCGTTCTACTCACCGTGCGTGAGTACCTCGTGCGTCGAAGGTTCGAGCCACTTCGGGCACTGGGTCGGCGACCTGCCGATGTGGATTCCGCTCGGTTTCCTGGTGCTGCCGTTCCTTCTGCTGTTCCGGTTGACCTGCTACTACTACCGCAAGGCCTACTACCGCGCGGTGTGGTTCTCGCCGCCGGCCTGCGCGGTCGCCGAACCGCACGGCAAATACACCGGTGAGACGCGGCTTCCGCTGATCATCCAGAACGTGCACCGCTACTTCTTCTATGTCGCGGTCGTCGTGTCGGTGGTCAACACCTACGACGCGGTCATGGCGTTCCACGGCAAGGACGGCGGCTTCGGCTTCGGCCTGGGCAACATCGTCCTGGTGGTGAACGTCGTTCTGCTGTGGGCATATACGATCTCGTGCCACTCCTGCCGGCATATCACCGGCGGCCGTCTCAAACACTTCTCCGCCCATCCGGTGCGCTACTGGATGTGGACGCAGGTGTCGAAGTTGAACACACGGCACATGCAGCTGGCGTGGACCACGCTGGCCACCCTGGCGATCACCGACTTCTACATCATGCTGGTCGCCAGCGGGACCATCTCCGATCCGCGTTTCGTCGGCTGATTCCGGTGACAGATAACGCCATAGAGCCCAATTCCTCAGTGTCCCAGGAGTATTCGTTTCATGCCTGAAGTCGAACGGCACAAGTACGACGTCGTCGTGATCGGTGCCGGTGGCGCCGGCCTGCGTGCGGTGATCGAGGCGCGCGAACACGGTCTGTCGGTGGCGGTGGTGTGTAAATCGTTGTTCGGCAAGGCCCATACGGTCATGGCCGAAGGCGGTTGCGCCGCCTCGATGGGCAATGCCAACGAGAAGGACAACTGGCAGACGCATTTCCGCGACACCATGCGCGGCGGAAAATTCCTCAACAACTGGCGCATGGCCGAACTGCACGCTCAGGAAGCGCCCGACCGGGTGTGGGAGCTGGAGACCTACGGTGCGCTGTTCGACCGGACGCCCGACGGGCGGATCAGTCAGCGCAACTTCGGCGGGCACACCTATCCCCGCCTCGCCCACGTCGGCGACCGCACCGGCCTCGAGATCATCCGCACCATGCAGCAGAAGATCGTCTCGCTGCAGCAGGAGGACTATGCCGCGACCGGCGACTACGAGGCTCGGATCAAGGTGTTCGCCGAATGCACGATCACCGATCTGCTGAAGGACGGCGATGCCATCTCCGGTGCCTTCGGGTACTGGCGGGAGTCGGGGCGGTTCGTCCTGTTCGAGACTCCCGCGGTCGTCCTGGCCACCGGCGGGGTGGGCAAGTCCTACAAGGTCACCTCGAATTCGTGGGAGTACACCGGCGACGGCCACGCGCTCGCACTGCGCGCCGGCGCCTCGCTGATCAATATGGAATTCCTGCAGTTCCATCCGACCGGCATGGTCTGGCCGCCGAGTGTGAAGGGCATTCTGGTCACCGAGGGTGTGCGCGGTGACGGTGGCGTGCTCAAGAACACCGAGGGCAAGCGCTTCATGTTCGAGTACATCCCGGCGGTGTTCAAGGGGCAGTACGCCGAGACCGAGGACGAAGCCGATCAGTGGTTGCGCGACAACGATTCCGCGCGCCGCACCCCGGACCTGCTGCCCCGGGACGAGGTGGCTCGCGCGATCAACGAAGAGGTCAAGGCCGGGCGCGGCACCCAGCACGGCGGGGTGTACCTCGACATCGCCTCCAGGCTGCCGGCCGCGGAGATCATGCGGCGGCTGCCGTCGATGCATCACCAGTTCAAAGAGCTGGCCGATGTCGACATCACGAAGGAGCCGATGGAGGTCGGGCCGACCTGCCACTACGTGATGGGCGGAATCGAGGTCGATCCCGATACCGGCGCGGCCACCGTGCCCGGATTGTTCGCCGCCGGTGAATGTTCGGGCGGTATGCACGGATCCAACCGCCTCGGCGGCAACTCGCTGTCGGACCTGCTGGTCTTCGGTCGACGCGCCGGCTTGGGCGCGGCCACCTACGTCGAACAGCTGGCACAGCGGCCGGCGGTCGCCGACGCCGATATCGACGCGGCCGCGAAATCCGCACTGGCGCCCTTCGATCCGCCGACCACGGGGACCGGAGAAAATCCGTACACCCTGCACACCGATCTGCAGCAGACGATGAACGACCTGGTCGGCATCATCCGCAAGGAGCACGAGCTGGAACAGGCCATCGTGCGCCTGGGTGAATTGCGGGAGCGCTACGACGGCGTGACCGTCGAGGGCCACCGGCAGTTCAATCCCGGCTGGCATCTCGCACTCGATCTGCGAAACATGTTGCTGGTCAGCGAATGTGTCGCGCAGGCCGCGCTGCTGCGCACCGAGAGCCGGGGTGGTCACACCCGCGACGACCATCCGCAGATGGATCCGCAGTGGCGCAATCGGTTGCTGGTGTGCCGGACCGATCCGGACGGTGTCGGCCAGACCGTGCCGCCGGTGGTGGTCACCTCGGAGGATCAGAAGCCGATGCGACCGGACCTGCTCGCCCTGTTCGAGTTGAGCGAGCTGGAGAAGTATTACACCCCGGCGGAGACCGCCGCTCATCCCGCGGCCGCCGAATCATCCGCGAAAGGGGATGAGTAGCAATGGGTTACGATGCCCACTTCCGCGTATGGCGCGGTGACGACGACAAGGGCGAACTGCAGGACTACACCGTCGAGGTGAACGAGGGCGAGGTCGTCCTCGACATCATTCATCGGTTGCAGGCCACCCAGGCCCCGGATCTGGCGGTGCGCTGGAACTGCAAGGCCGGCAAGTGTGGTTCCTGTTCGGCGGAGGTGAACGGCCGGCCGCGTCTGATGTGTATGACCCGAATGTCGACCTTCGCCGCCGACGAGGTGGTGACGGTGACCCCGTTGCGCACCTTCCCGGTAATTCGCGATCTGGTGACCGATGTGTCGTTCAACTATCAGAAGGCCAGGGAAATACCGTCTTTCACTCCGCCGGCCGATCTGAAGCCGGGCGACTACCGCATGCAGCAGCGGGATGTGGAACGCTCGCAGGAGTTCCGCAAGTGCATCGAATGCTTCCTGTGCCAGAACGTTTGTCACGTCGTGCGCGACCACGAGGACAACAAGAACGCCTTCGCCGGGCCGCGCTATCTGATGCGGGTGGCCGAGTTGGAGATGCATCCGCTGGATGTGGCGGACCGGCGCGAGATGGCGCAGGAGGAGTTCGGACTCGGCTTCTGCAACATCACCAAGTGCTGCACGGAGGTGTGCCCGGAGCACATCAAGATCACCGACAACGCCCTCATCCCGATGAAGGAAAGAGTTGCGGATCGCAAATACGATCCGATCGTCTGGCTGGGTAACAAATTGTTCCGGCGATAAATCTACGGCGGAATCGGAGAAGAATTTCTTCGCCGATTCCGCCGTTTCTCACTTTGTTCGAATAACGGTAACCACGTAGCCGGTCGGTTCGCCGACCGGCTACAGCATTGTCACCACACCGATCGCGACTACCGCGACCAGCGCTCCTACCAGCAGTGACGAGAGCATGGCACCGGTCAGTACGTACACCCCGACAGCCGATACCACGAACAACATTCCGACGATAAGGTGTTCTACCCAGTCACCCGGAAGCAGTTTGCGGTACCGAGGTGAGGTATTTCTCAGCCCGCGATCCATGTAGTTCTGATTACCCGAACGGGCCCGGGGTAAACATAGATTCGTTGCGAAACGGGTGTGGTTTCGTGATCTGCCGGCAAATATTCGGGGCGCGCATCCCCGGCGGCGGCGCGGCGGCATGCCCGGAGTGTTCGCAGGTGGCGACGCTCGGACGGATGCGAAAAGTCCTTTTCTCCCAAGCTGATTCGGTGCTGGCGGTTCGCTGAGAATCGGACGGGATCGGCGATTCTGCCCCGCGCAGCGACGATCTGATGGATGCTGAGAGTGTGCTCGCAGCGGGGCCCCGGAGTCGGCTCGCCGGGCACAGTCGGGTATCGCATGCAGGAACGAGGAGTCATGGCTGTTCATGTCATCGGGTCGTCGTTGATGACCAGCGAACTTTCGTCCGCTTCGACCGGCCGCGCCGCGACCGGACCACAGGATCCACCAGCTCCACCGCGCCGCCGGTTCGCGGCGGGGGTGTCCGAATGCAACTGACGAATCTGCACCTGCCGGTCGCCGGACTGCTGCGCTGCGGCGCCGATCCGGGCATCATGACCGTCGAACAAGCCCACGCCGCAATGCAACTGCACCTCGACTGCACCGTCGATACGTGCGTGGTCAGGCGGCGGGCGCGGGCGGTGCTGGTCGAACAGGGCCGCTGCGTCCTCGACGATCGGGCCATCCCGTGACCGCGTTCGCCGGGGGAGGCGCCCGGCATGCCGCCCACCGGCACGCACGGCACCGGGTCGACGGCGGCCACCGCGCGGCGGTCTATCTCCCGGACACCCGGCCGCTACCCGTGGGCGGCGGCGCCCACCGCCCACGCCATGCCCGCCGCAGCGGACCGGATCTGTACGACCGCATCGTTCTCGCGATTGCCGGTTGGCTGCTGGCGATCCGGATCGCATTCGTCGGGGAGCACGTGATCGACGAGGTCTAGTGGCGCGCGCCGGACGCTCGGGGATGACGTCCGGCGGCTGCGCGCGCGCCGGACGCCCGCCCTGAAGAGACGGGGGTTGCGGGTCGCGCCGATCCACCTATTCTTCTTCGGTAACGGGCGGGGTCCGCGTGTCCAGGTTCCTGCACGACCGAGAGGAACCACATGGCCCGCAACCAGTACGCGGAGGAACGCTGGCCCGAGGTCCCCGAGGAGGAGTACTGGGCCGACGAGCCCGTCGCCGCGGACGATCGCTGGGAACCGCCGCCACCGCGCCGGGCCGCCAATCCCCGGGTCGCCGAACCGCCCGACGAACGGTGGGAAACCACGACGAACCGGCGGCGGCCGGCGCCCGACGCCGAGGAGGACCGATGGGACGGCGCACCCAACCGCCGCCGCACCGGACGGCTGCGGGTGGAGGTGCCGCCGATCGTCAATCCGTACGCGATCGTCGCGCTGGTGGCCGCGCTGCTCGGATTGTTCCCGGTGGCCATCGTATTCGGCCTGATCGCCTTCAGCCATCCGCGCGGACGGGTGATGGCGATGTCGGCCCTGCTCCTGGGACTGGCCGAGGTGCTGATTCTCGCTGCGGCGCTGGTGCTTTCGGGTGTCACCCTGCCGCACACCACGCTGGGCGCGGTTCCGGCCGCCCTCAGCACCGAGACCGTCACCTCGAACACCGCCGCGACCCGGACCGCGGTACCGACGACGGTGGTGACACCGCCGCCGACCGCGCCGGCCACGACCACGACCGCTCCCGCCGGGCCCGTCTCGGCGGCCAAAGGCGAGGTGTGCACGCAGGCGCAGGCCGGATTGATCGGGTCCGCGACCGACGGCAGCACGCTGCTCTGCCTGCACGGCAGCAGCGGCTACCGCTGGACCGGGCCGTATTCGGTGTCGACCGCCGTGTACGAGGGCGGGGCGAAATGCGATCCCAATCTGGACAAGACGGCCCGCACCCCGGACGGGCACGCGCTGGTCTGCGAGGGGCAGGGGCGCAGCAGCATCTGGTCGCTGTGGGTGGAATAGCGGCTGCCGCCGCGGTGGGTGGAATAGCGGCGCGTACCGTTCCTTCCCAGCGAATGTTCCGAGAGGTACAGGAGGACCGCCAATGGCTGAACGCGTTGCCGTCGTCACCGGCGCGGCACGAGGCATCGGTGCCGCGATCGCGACCCGGCTGGCTCAGGACGGACTGCAGGTAGGCGTACTCGACCTGGACGCGGCGCACTGCGCCGACACCGTCCGGGCGATCACCGACGCCGGCGGCCGGGCCGTCGCGCTGGGCGCCGATGTCTCGAACGAGGATTCCGTCGCCGCCGCGGTGACGAAGCTGGCCGACGAGCTCGGACCGCCGACCGTCCTGGTCAACAACGCCGGCATCCTGCGCGACAACCTGCTGTTCAAGATGAGCGTCGACGACTGGGACGCGGTGATGAACGTGCACCTGCGCGGCGCGTTCCTCATGAGCCGCGCGGTGCAGAAGTACATGGTCGACGCCAAATGGGGTCGCATCGTGAACATGTCGAGCAGTTCGGCACAGGGCAACCGCGGCCAGGTCAACTACTCCGCGGCCAAGGCCGGCCTGCAGGGCTTCACCAAGACCCTCGCGCTGGAACTCGGCAAATTCGGCGTCACGGCCAATGCCATCGCCCCAGGATTCATCGTCACGGATATGACCGCCGCGACCGCCGAGCGGGTGGGCGTGCCGTTCGAAGACTTCCAGAAGGCCGCCGCCGCGCAGATTCCGGTGCAGCGCGTGGGCCGGCCGGAGGACATCGCGCATACCGCGTCGTTCCTGGTCAGCGAGGGAGCCGGCTTCGTCTCCGGGCAGGTCGTCTACGTCGCCGGCGGTCCGCTGGACTGAGCGAGCCCGGCGCCGCGCCGCTGCGGCGACGCCGCTACCGGGTGACCGGTAGCGTCATCTGCTGTGAACCGACGAGCGGTTCGTCGTGCCGTGACGAGTTGGATACTGCTGGCGCCGAGCCTGTTCGGGATCGGGATTTTCCTGATCCTGCCGATCGTGCTGGTGGGCTGGCTCAGCCTGCACAGCTGGAATCTGCTCGGGCCCATGGAATTCGTGGGCCTGCGCAACTGGCGCTCGGTGCTGTCCGATGACGCATTCGGCCACTCGCTCCTGGTAACGGCCGCGCTCACCCTGCTCGTGGTGCCGCTGCAGACCGTCCTCGGATTCGCGGTGGCCGCGCTGCTGGTGCGCCGCCGTGCCGGTGGCGCGTTCCGGGTGCTGTTCGCGCTGCCCTGGATGTGCGCGCCGGTGGCGGTGGGCGTGATCTGGCGCTGGCTGTTCGCACCCACCGACGGCGCTCTCAACGCACTGCTGGGCCGGCGGATCGAATGGCTGGCCGATCCGGCGCTGGCCCTGCCTTCCGTTGCGGCGGTGAGCATCTGGTCGAACTTCGGCTATGTGGCCCTGTTCTTCGTCGCGGGGCTGCGGGCGATACCTCCGGAGATCCACGAGGCGGGGGCGCTGGACGGGGCCACCGGCTGGCGGCGGATTCGCTGGTTGACACTGCCGCTGCTGCGCCCCACTCTGTTCTTCGTCCTGGTAACCGGGACCATCACCGCGTTCCAGACCTTCGACACCGTGTATGCCCTGACCAAGGGCGGTCCGGGCGATCGCACGAATGTGGTGGCGATGCAGATCTTTTCGGAAGCGTTCGACGCCGCGCGGCCTGGACGGGCCGCGGTCATGGCGATCGTGGTCTTCGGGATCATGCTGGCGATCACCGTGCTCCAGCATCGCTACTTCCGCACCAGGACCGGCTATGAATTCTGATGCCCGGCATCGCCGTTCGGCGGGTGCGCGATCGGCCCTCGCCTACGTGCTGCTGCTGGCGGGCGCGGTGTGCACGGTGGCGCCGCTGGCGCTGGGCGCGTTCACGGCCGTGAAGACGCCGGGGCAGTTCGCGTCGGAATCTCCGCTCGCACCGCCGGATCCGATGACCTGGGACAACTTCCGCGCGGCGTTCGACCAGGGGTTCGGCCGCGCGGTGCTGGTGACGGCGTTGATGACCGCGTTCATCACCGTCGGGCAGCTGGTCACCTCGATCGCCGCCGCATATGCGTTCGGCTGCACCGAGTTCCGCGGTCGCGACCTGCTGTTCTGGATCTACCTGGCGACGATGATGGTGCCGCCGATCGTCACCTTGATTCCGCTGTATCTGATGTTCGCGCATCTGGGTTGGCTGAACACGTTCTGGGCACTGGTGCTGCCGTTCGTATTCGGCTCGCCGTATGCGATCTTCCTGCTGCGCCAGTATTTCCGGGCCATTCCGCGCGAGTTGATGGGCGCGGCGCGGCTGGACGGCGCGAACACTCTCGACGTGATCGTGCATGTCGTGGTGCCGATGAGCCGTCCCATTCTGGCGACGCTCGCGGTGATCACCGTGGTGACGCAGTGGAACAGCTTCCTGTGGCCGCTGGTCGCCGGCTCGGGCCGCTGGCAGGTGCTCACGGTGGCCACCGCCGATCTGCAGACCCGCTACAACGAGCAGTGGACGCTGGTCATGGCGGCGACGACCCTGGCGATCGTGCCGCTGCTGGTGCTCTTCGTGATCTTCCAGCGGCAGGTGCTGCGGTCCATCGCGTGGACGGGCCTGAAATGAGAGCCGTGAAGACCTCGACGCTGAGCGTGCTGGCCGTCGCACTCGGCGTGGTGCTGCTGGTGACCGCGGCGCTGTGGCTGGGCCACGACAGTACGGGCGGATCGGGTCGCACGGTGATCCGGCTGCGGATCTGGGATGCGAGTTTCGTACCCGCCTATCGCGCCGCACTCGACGAATTCCAGCGCGCCGAACCGGATGTCGAGGTGCGGATCACGGTGGTGCCGTGGGCGTCCTATCAGCAGAAGTTGCGTCTCGACGTGGCGGGCGCAACGGTGGACGACCTGTTCTGGACGAATCTGTACACCGATTACGCCGATGCCGGCCGACTCGCCGATATCGGCGCGATGCTGGGCCCCGAGACGGTGCGGCAGTGGGATCCGGGTGCGGTGGAGCAGTACACACGTAACGGAAAGCTCTGGGCGGTACCGCAATTCGTGGACGGCGGTACGGCGGTCTACTACAACCGCGATCTGCTGAGCGCGGCCGGAGTCGACCCCGCGGAATTGGCACGCGCGACCTGGAATCCCCACGGGCCGGATACCTTCGAGCCGATTGTGCGCCGGATCGCCGCGGCGGCGCCCTGGGCTTACAACGCCGCCAACGATTTCCAGTCGCTCTCGCTGCCGTATCTGGGATCGGCGGGCGGGCAGTTCCAGGATGAGGATCGGTACGTCTTCGACAGTCCACAGGGTGTGGATGCCTTCGGATATCTCGTGGGGCTGGTGCGGGCGGGGCTCACCCCTCCGGCGGCGGATACCCGCAGCGGCAGTGATTTCGCGAAAAACGCCTTCCTGCAGGGCAAGCTGGCGTTGTTCCAATCCGGAAGTTTCAATCTGGCGCAGATCGCGCAGCAGGCTCGCTTCGGCTGGGGGATCGCGATGATTCCGGCCGGGCCCGCAGGCCGGGTGAGTACCGACAACGCGATCGGCATCGCCGCCGATGCCCGCACCGCCCACCCCGATGCGGTGCGGCGGGTGCTGGCCTGGCTCGGCAGCCCCGCCGGCAACCGGTATCTGGCCGCCGGTGGGCAGACCATTCCGGCCGTGGTGGCCGATCAGCGGCTGTATCGGGAGTATTGGGCGGACCGGGGCATCGACGTGTCGCCGTTCTTCGATGTGCTGCGCGGGCCGCGGATCGCTTCGGGTGGCGGACCGGGTTTCGCGGCCGCACTGCAGGCGATCGACCCGATTTTCGACGAGATGTTCCTCGGCCGCATTCCGGTACCCGAGGCGTTGCGTCGCGCCCAGACCACCGCACAGGCCACGGCGCAGCGCTGATCCGCTCAGATCCGGCTGTGGTCGACCAGGGGAGTCCGCGGGCCGAACGCCGGCTTGCGCGCCTGCCCCGATATCTCGAGCAGCCGGATCGCCCGATAGCGGTGCGGGCGTAGCGGTTCCAGGTAGTCGACCATGCCCTCGTCGTCGAGCGGGCGGCCCAGCAGCGTCCAGCCGACGATCGCGGCCAGATGGAAATCACCGACCGACAGCGCATCGGCGTCGCCCAGGGCTCGCTGCGCGATCTCCGCGGCCGTCCACACTCCGATCCCCGGCACGGTGCACAGCCGCTCGGCGGCCCGCTGCGGCGTCATCGTCGCGGCGGCTTCCAGCTTCTCGGCCATCCGGGCGGCGGTGACGATCGTGCGCGAACGCTGCGGATCGACGTTGGCGCGGTGATAGACCCAGGAGGGGATGTAGCGCCAAGTCTGCGCCGACGGCGGCACCCGCATCGGCGCGGGCGTGGGTCCGGGCGCCGGTTCGCCGTACTGCCACATCAGCTTTCGATACGAGCCGCGAGCGGTGACGGTGTGCACCCGCTGCTCGAGCACGGCCGGCACCAAGGCTTCGAAGACGAGTCCGGTGCGGAGCATGTGCAGGCCGGGATGACGCCGGTGCGCCTCGGCGATGCGGGGATGTTCGGGGGCGAAGTCGTCGAGCTCCTCGTCGACGCACAGCATGCGGGGCAGGTGCTCGAGGAATTCCGCCGCACCCGGACCCCAGGCCCGTGCCGCCACGACATTCGATTCGGCCTGGACGAGGCGATAGGTCACCGGGCCGCTGGCCATGCGCGACGCTCGCCAGTGGGCGCCGTCGGGAGTGACGCGGTGGCACGGGTCGCCCTGACCCCGGCGCAGCGGGGCGAGAGTATGTGCGAGGGCTATCGGCCGCGATGTGGTGACGGTGCGGGCCGCCCCGTCGCTCTCGGCGCGAGCGGGGTCGTGGGTCGTTCGGGAGGGACTGTGCCGTCCGGCGATCACCCCGGATCGGGGGGAGTCGATCATCGGCCTGCTTCGTCCTCGCACCGACTCATTGTGCGCCGTGCCCGAGGCCGACCGGGCGGGACCCGCGGGGTCGGGGCCGAACCGGCCGCCGGGCAGCCGCGTCTCGAGGAAACTCCCAGGTATTCCTATGGCGCGGGTCACGGATTCGGGGAAGCATGTAACGATATGATTAAGCGCGCCGATTTCGCCGAAGAATGGTTCAACAGCAATCATTCGGCAATGCCACAACGGAGGTGTCCATGCTTACCAACATTCTGAATTGGCTGCTCAGCGCGTGGGGCGGAGTATCCGCCGGTAGCTCGGGCTACCAGATCCCTCCGGGCACCCTGCCGTTCGGTAGCTGATCCCGGCACCGCCCTCGCCCGCCGCCACTCGGCGCGGCGGGCGTGCGCGGTGAATCACCGGCGCGACCTCCCGCCATCTGAATCATCGATCAGTCAGATATTGCGCGAGGTGACGGCCCCGGCGCCCGGCCAGGTGATCGGCCTGGGTGCGGCACGAGAATCCGTCCGCCAGGAAGGGGGTCTCCGGATCGGCCGCATGTAATGCCGGGAGTAACCCGCCCTCCGCTACCGCGACCGAAATCTCGTAATGTCCGGATTGCATTCCGAAGTTCCCGGCAAGTCCACAGCATCCACTGATTTCGGTGATCTCGGCCCCCATTCGCCGCAATAGCCGCCGATCGGCGTCGAACCCTGTCACGGCATGCTGATGACAATGCGGCTGCAGCACCACCGGCTCGCCCGATCGGTCCGGTGGCTGCCAATCCGGTTGCTCCGTCAGGAATTCGGCGAGGGTGCGCACGGCCCGGGCGGTACTCGCCGCGCGCGGATCGTCGGGTAGCAACTGCGGGAGATCCGCTCGCAGCGCCGCCGTGCACGAGGGCTCCAGGCCGATCACCGGGCCGCCCTGTCGAACGTGATCGTCGAGTGCGTCCAGGGCGGCTCGCAATCGCTGTCGCGCCCCGTCGAGCTGGCCGGTGCTGATCCAGGTGAGGCCACAGCACACCCGGCGCTCCGGGATACGGACCCGGTATCCGGCCGATTCCACGAGTTCCACTGCGGCCCAGCCGATTTCCGGTGCGAAGGCATCGGTGAAGCTGTCGATCCACAGCATCGCCACCGGGCCGTCCGGATGCCGGTCGCTTCCGCGGTCCGCCCACCGGCTGCGGAACGAGCGCGGCGCCAGTCGCGGCGCGGGACGCCGCGGATCCATTCCGGCCACGCGCATACCCGCCCGCCGCAACCATCGAATGCCGGTGAGCGCGTTCACGGTTCGGGGCATCCTGGTGCCCACCGCCAGCCACTGCGGCAACCGGCCGAGCACATAGTGGTCGATCGGGCGCGGCCGTCCCCGGTACGCGCGATACAGCGTCTCGGATTTGTAGGTCGCCATATCGACACCGGCCGGGCAGTCGGAGGAGCAGGCCCGGCACGACAGGCACAGGTCCAGCGACTGCGCGACCGCCTCGTCGCGCCAGTCGAGCGCGCCTCGGACCACCTCCTGCAACACGCGCGACCGGCCCCTGGTGCTGTCCTTCTCGTCCGCGGTGGCGAGGTAGGACGGGCACATGAAACCGCCGGTCGCGCGAGTGTCGGCGCGGCATTTTCCGACCCCGACGCAGCGGTGTACCGCCGTGCCGATATCGCCGTCGGCGGTGAATGCGAAACCGCCCGCATCCGGGACCGGGCGCAGCCCGGGCAGACGCAGACCGGTATCGACCGGTGCGGGGCGGACCAGAACGCCGGGGTTCAGGATCGCGTCCGGATCGAAAAGCCCTTTGAATTCGGCGAATACACGCAAGGCGTCCGGTGAGTACATGCGCGACAGCAGTTCCGAACGGGCGCGGCCGTCCCCGTGTTCACCGGAGGCCGATCCGCCGTAGCGCACCACCAGATCGGTGGCGTCGAACAGGAAGTCGCGGAACCGTTGTGGCGCACGGGCGATCGGGAGATCCAGCCGGACGTGGATGCACCCGTCACCGATGTGCCCGTACAGCAGGCCGTCCACCCGGTGATCACGCATCAGCCGATCGAAATCGCGAAGGTAGTCACCGAGCCGTTCGGGCGGGACCGCGGCGTCCTCCCAGCCCGGCCAGGCCGGTTCGCCCGCGGGTGTGCGCCCGGCGAGGCCGGCGCCGTCGGCGCGAATCCGCCACAGCCGGGCAGCGGTTCGCTCGTCGGTGACGATCCGGGTGTCGAGTGCGGCGCAGGCGGTGGTGACCGCGGCCGCACTCTCGTAGGCGGATTCCGCGGTGTCCCCGGCGAATTCGACGAACAGCCACGCACCGCCGGCGGGTAGTTCGGGTACCGGGCGTCCGTGCGCGCGCACGACATCCACCAGGCGGGCGTCCAAGCCCTCGACCGCGATCGGCCGGCCCGCCATGACGGCTTTCACGTCGTCGGCGGCGGCGGGCATATCGGGATATCCGAGGATCGCGACCGCGGTCGCGCTGGGCAACGGGACCAGATCGACGGTCGCGTCGAGCACGAGGCCGCAGGTGCCCTCGGACCCGACGAATGCCTTGGCGATCGACGCGCCGCGTTCGGGAGTCAGGTGCTGCAGTCCGTATCCTGAGGCCTGCCGGTCGAACCGGCCCAGCTCGGTGCGCAGCGTCGCCAGATTGCGACGGGTGAACTCGGCCAGCCCCGCCACCACCGACAGATCGGTGCCCAGGCCGCGCTCGGCGCCGGTGCCGTCGAGAATGCGCAGCTCACGCACGGTATCGGAGGTGCGCCCCCAGGCCACCGCGCGGGGGCCGCAGGCATTGTTACCGATCATGCCGCCGAGCGTGCAGCGGTTCTGCGTCGACGGGTCGGGGCCCAGTCGCAGGCCGTGCCGCCCGGCGGCCTGTTGCAGGCCGGACAGCACGACCCCCGGCTGCACCCGGGCGCAGCGACGGTCGGCGTCGATCGACAGTACGGCGTTCATGTACCGGCTGAAGTCGAGGACCAGTCCGGGCCCGATCGCATTGCCCGCCACGGAGGTTCCGCCACCGCGCGCGGTGATCGGCCTGCCTTCCTCGCGGGCGAACCGCACGGCCGTGGCCACATCCTCGTCCCCGCGCGGGTAGATCACCGCCGCCGGGAGGACGCGGTAGTTCGAGGCGTCCGAGGAATACTCCGCGCGGCGTCGGGCATCGTCGTCGACCTCGCCGTCGATCCGGTCCCGCAAGGCCCGCACCCAGGAGTCGGTCATATCGCCAGCGTAGAACGCGAAGTTCTCCGGAGCGGCTACGGGAGCAGGACGATTTTGCCGAGTCCGTGCCCGGTTTCGCTGTCGCGCTGGGCGGCGGCGGCCTCGGACAAGGGGTACGTTCGTGCGGCGCCGGGCAGGCGGAATTCCCCCGCGGCGACGAGCTGCGCGACGCGGGCCACGATATCGAGGGCGGGGCCGCCGGTGCGGGCGAAGAAGGTGACGCCCTTGTCGGCGGCGGCGCCGTCGGCGATGGTGATGATCCGATCGGTTCCGCCCCGCAATTCGATTGCGGCGTCCAGGAATCCGTGACCGGCACAGTCGTAGACCGCGTCGACCCCGTGCGGTGCCAGCTCGCGCACGCGGTCGGCGACGCCGGGACCGTAGGTGGTCGGCACCGCACCCAGCGTGCGCACGACCTCCTGATTGGCGGCCGAGGCGGTGCCGACGACCGTGGCCCCGCGCGCCCGGGCCAGCTGCACCACGAACGCGCCGACCGCGCCCGAGGCGCCGTTCACCACCACCGTCTCGCCCGACTTCACGGCCAGTTCGTCCAGTCCGGTACCGGCCGTATTGGCGGCGACCGGGATCGCCGCGGCTTCGGGGAAGGACAACTCCGCCGGTTTGGCGACGAGCTGGGTGCCCAGCGCGTACTCCGCGTAGCCGCCACCCTGTGCCCAGCCCAGCACCTCGTCACCCGGCCGGAACCGGGCGTCGGGGCCGGCGGCGTCGACCACGCCCGCGATCTCGAATCCGGCGCGGCGCGGGAATCCGGGCGGACCGGGCATCAGGCCGGCGCGCATCTTCCAATCGGCCGGATTGACGCCGGCGGCCCGGATCGCCACCCGCACCTGCTCTCCGGCGGGGTCCGGAATCGGCACCTCCACCTGCGCCAGCACCTCGGGTCCACCCACTCGCTCGTACTGGATCGCTCGCATGCTGTGGTTCGACGACATGATGTCGACCTTAGGAGGCGGACGGACCGCGGCCGAGCGCAGCGCCGCAGCGCCCGTCGCCCGGCGCGTTTCGCCCGTGGCGAACCGGGACTACTTGCTCTCAACCTTTGTTGAGGTCTTAATGTCGGTGGCCCGGAGTTCAATGAACCCGGCAGCGGAAGGAGATGCGGATGAGCATCGAATCGGTCGCGTGGAGTCAGCTGTACCGGCAGGCGCACGCACCTCAGCAGCGGCGTGGTCTGCGCCGGGAGACGGCCGCGCGCATTCTGCGATTCGCGCGCCCGCATCGGGCTCAGCTCATCGGCTTCCTGGTCTTCAGCATCGCGTCGGCGTTGCTCACGGTGGCCAACCCGGTGCTGGCCGGGCGAGTGGTCAACGACATCGTGGGCCATGCCGCGCCGCGCTCGGTCCTCACCCTCGCCGCGGTGATCGCACTGGTGGCCGTGCTGGACGCGGGCCTGGGCATCGTGATCAGGTGGCTGTCCGCGCGGATCGGGGAGGGGTTGATTCTCGATCTGCGCACCGCGGTGTTCGACCACGTGCAGAAGATGCCCGTCGCCTTCTTCACCCGCACCCGCACCGGGGCGCTGGTCAGCCGGCTCAACAACGACGTGATCGGCGCCCAGCGCGCGTTCAGCACGACCCTGTCCGGCGTGGTCACCAACATCGTGACGCTGCTGTTGACCGTGGTGGTGATGGTGCGGCTGTCCTGGCAGATCACCCTGCTGGCACTGATCCTGTTGCCGCTGTTCATGTTTCCCGCCCGCAAGATGGGCACCCGGATCGCGAGCATCCAGCGCGAAGCCGCCCAGCTCAACGCCTCGATGAGCACCCAGATGACCGAGCGGTTCTCGGCTCCCGGCGCCACGCTGGTGAAACTGTTCGGACGCCCGGATCAGGAGTCCGCGGAATTCGCGGTGCGCGCCGGGCGGGTACGCGATATCGGCGTGCGGACGGCGATGCTGCAGACGGTGTTCGTCACCGCGTTGACGCTGGTATCCGCGCTCGCCGTGGCATTGGTCTACGGCCTCGGCGGCTGGTACGCCCTGCGCGGACAACTCGATGCCGGTGCGGTGGTCGCGCTCTCGCTGCTGCTGACCCGGCTCTACACCCCGCTGACGGCGCTGGCCAGCGCTCGGGTGGACATCATGTCGGCGCTGGTGAGCTTCGAGCGGGTCTTCGAGATTCTCGACCTGAAGCCGCTGATCCAGGATGCGCCGAATGCGGTGGCGGTTCCGGCGGGACCGGTGTCGGTCGAATTCGACCGCGTGCGTTTCGGTTATCCGTCGGCCGACAAGGTCTCGCTGGCGTCGCTGGAGGATGTCTCGACGCTCGACCATCGCGGCGGCAGCGAGGTGCTGCACGATATTTCGCTGCAGGCCGAGCCGGGGCGGATGATCGCCCTGGTCGGATCCTCGGGTGCGGGCAAATCGACCATCGCGCAACTGGTTTCGCGGCTCTACGACGTCGACGACGGCGCGGTGAAGCTCAACGGTGTCGACGTGCGGGAGCTGAGCACGCGCTCGATTCAGGACACGGTCGGACTCGTCACCCAGGACGGCCACCTGTTCCACGACAGCATTCGCGCCAATCTGTTGCTCGCCCGGCCCGAGGCGAGCGAGGCGGAGTTGTGGGATGCACTGGAGCGGGCACGGTTGCGCACGGTGATCGACGCGCTGCCCGACGGTTTGGACACCGTGGTCGGCGAACGCGGATACCGGTTGTCCGGCGGCGAACGCCAGCGGTTGACCATCGCCCGGCTGCTGCTCAAACAGCCGCGGGTCGTCATCCTCGACGAGGCCACCGCCTCCCTGGATTCCACCTCCGAGGCCGCGGTGCAGGAGGCCCTGACCGAGGCGCTGGAAGGGCGGACCGCCCTGGTCATCGCGCACCGGCTGTCGACCATCCGGAATGCGGACGAGATCCTGGTGATCGAGGACGGCCGGATCGTCGAGCGGGGCAGTCATGCGCAACTGCTCGCCGAAGAGGGAAGATACGCAGAGCTCTACCGCACCCAGTTCGCCGACGATACGGAAGTTGCTGCGGCATAAGGGATCAGCGCGGAGGTGCGGTTCGTACCTCCGCCCGCGGTCCGGCTCAGCCCGACCAGGCCCAGGGCCAGCACGCCCAGCCCCGCGCCGATCCAGGCCACCGCCGAGTAGTCCGCGCCGGCGCCGATGACGAGTCCGCCCAGCCACGGGCCGAGTGTGATGCCGACGTTGAACGCCATCACATTGCCGGCCGCGCCGAGTGTCCCGGCGGCCGGGGCCAGGGTGAAGACCCGGCTGTTCAACACCGGATTGGTTCCGAAACCGAAGGCGCCCAGCAGGAACGACGCCACGGCGACCGCCGGCCAGTAGTGCGCGGTGAGCGCCAGCACCGCGGAGGCCAGGACCAGGCCCGAGATGCCGACGGTGAGGCTGCGGAGTGGATGGGCATCCGCGGTGCGTCCGCCGATCGCGATGCCGGCGAAGGAGCCGAGCCCGTAGATCCCCAGCACCACCGGTACCCAGTTCTCGCCGATCCCGGTCGTCTCGGTGAGCAGCGCGCCGAGGTAGCCGAAGGTGACCAGCAGCGCGGCGGTGGCCGTCACGGTGGTGCCGTACAGCAGTGCCACCGGTCGGGTTGTCAAGGCGCGCAATTCTTTTCGCACCGGCGGTGCCTGCTCGGCGCGTTGTCCGGGCACCGCGATCGCCACCGCGACCATCACCAGCGCACATCCGGCCGCCACGGTCCAGAACGCCGCCCGCCAGCCCAGATGCTGACCGATGAAGGTGCCCGCGGGTAAGCCGAGAATGGTCGCGATGGTGAGCCCGCCCGCGACGACGCTCATCGCACGCCCACGAGCCGTCGGCGGCACCATCCCGACCGCCGTTGCCGAGGCCACCGACCAGAAACCCGCGTAGACGAAGGCACCGACGACGCGCGTGCCGACAAGCACGCCGTAGTCGGAGGTCAGCGCCGCGACGACGTGGGTGGCGACGAAGACGGCGAGAAACGCGAGCAGAGCGGTTCGCCGCGACCAGCGCGCCGTGACGACGGCCAGAATCGGCGCGCCCACCAGCATGCCGACGGCGAAGGCCGAGATCAGCAGTCCGGCCTGCGGAACGGTCACGCCGAGATCGGCGGCCATTCCCGTGAGCAGGCCGGACAGCATCATCTCCGACGTGCCCTGCGCGAAGATCGCCAGGCCGACTATGTATACCGCCGAGGGCATTCCGTTTCCTTCCTATTTTGGATCATTCAGTTCAAAACGAAGGTGTGCGCGAACGCGAGTGACGGCCGGGCCGGTGGGTCGATCAGAGACAGCGCAGGGCGACTTCGGCGATACCGGCCAACGTGTCCCGGGAGGCGCCGCCGCGCGCCGCGACTCTCATACCGCCGATGGTGGCGACGACGAATTGGGCCAGATCGGACGGATCGGCGCGCCCGTCGATCTCATCCGACGCCTGTCCGGCACGAATCACGCCGACCAGGGCGGACATCCGACGGTCGAGGTCGGCACGCAGCATAGCGGCGACCTCGGGGTCACGGGGGCCCATCTCCACCGTCGTATTCACGACCAGACATCCCAATGGATCGTCGTCGGGTGCATCCACCACCCGCCACAGCAGCGCCTCGATCTTGTCGCGCACCGAGCCGGGACCGTCGAGCAAGGCGAACGTGTCCGCATTCTTGGTCTCCATGTACCGCCGCAGCGCCCGCTCGAACAGATCGTGCTTACTGGTGAAGGTGTTGTAGATACTCGAGCGGCCCAAACCGGTGGCCGCGCAGAGGTCTTGGGTGGACGTGCCCTCGTAACCGGCGCTCCAGAAGGCTCGCATGGCCGCTTCCACCGCGCCCGGCTCGTCGAACTGCTTGGGTCGTGCCATGAGCTCACGCTAGCACATTTTGGATAGATCAGTACAAAATTGAGGTGAGCGAGCGGCGAACGTCCGATCCGGACGCCCGCCCGCTCGATCAGAATTCGCCGGCCACCGCGAGGACGGTGCGCCCGGAGTGGTGACCGCTGCGAATGGCGTGCAGTACCGCTTCCGCCTCGGTGATCGGCGCCACATGCTCCAGCGTCGACAGATGCCGGGGCTTCAGGTCCTTGCCGAGCCGGGCCCACAGCGCGCGCCGCTGCTCGATCGGGAAGTTCACCGAATCGATGCCGAGGAGACTGACCCCGCGCAGGATGAACGGCATGACGGTGGTGGGAAGTTCGGTCCCACCGGTGAGCCCGCTGACCGCCACCGACCCGCCGTAGCGGACGGTGCTGAGGATGTGGGCCAGCGATTTTCCGCCGACGCTGTCGACCGCGCCGGCCCACTGCGCCTTACCCAGCGGACGAGGCTTGGCATCCGGATCCTCGGGCAGACGGCCGATCACCGCGGCCGCGCCGAGGGTGGACAGCAACTCGCCGGCATCGGTCTTCCCGGTGGAGGCGGTGACCTCGTAGCCGAGGCCGGACAGGATGTCCACCGCGACACTGCCGACGCCGCCGGTCGCGCCGGTCACCAGCACCGGTCCGTCACCGGGATTCAGGCCGCGATCGAGCAGTGCCTGCACACTCATGGCCGCGGTGAATCCCGCGGTGCCGAGGGCCGCTGCCTCACGCGGGCTCAGCCCCTCCAGCTTGACCACCCATTCGGCGGGCACGCGCGCGTATTCGGCGAAGCCGCCGTTGTGCGCGACGCCGATCTCGTACCCGTGCGCGATCACGAGATCACCCACCGTGAACGCGGCGTCCTCGGAGGCGACCACCTCGCCGGTCAGGTCGATACCGGGAATGATCGGGTAATTGCGCACCACACCGCCGCGCGGGGTGATGGCCAGCCCGTCCTTGAAGTTCGCACTCGAATAGTGCACCTTGATCGTCACCGTGCCCGGCCCGAGGAAATCCTCGCCCACCTCCTCGCGGGCCAGTACCACGCCGTCGTCGGTCTCGTGCGCAACCATCGCCTGGAACTGCATGCGTCCGAGCATAGGGGGAGCGATGCCCCACGGCTATGGCAGTCAGCGGCCGAATGCCGCCACGCCCACCGGTCCCACCCCGATACACACGTCCAAACCCGGTGTGCGCGAGCCGATTCGCACGATCTCACCGCCACCGACGAGATGGACGAAGACGGTGTGCACGCCTGCTTGCACCGGCGCCACCACGACGTCGCCGTGCTCGAGCGCCACGGTGATCCGGCCGTCGCGGTTGGCGAAATAGTTGATCTGCGCGGTCCAGCCGTGGTCCAGCATCGGCCCGTCGAGCCACAGGGCCACCGGTTCGGCGCCGTCGACGCGATATCCGCAGCCGGGTTCGGGGCCCGCCAGAATCCGGCGGTTCCACCACACCGACGCGTCCACCAGCGTCCCGTCGTCGGTGAGCATCCGCAGCTGCGGCGTGGCGACACCGAACGCCCCGGGGCCGGCGATCGGCCCGAGCACCTGCGCGATGAGGTTCTGCGGATAGGTCATCGGCGTCAGCACCCCCCACGGCACCTCCTGCTCCAGCAGCGGGGCGCCGTGGCGATCCGCCAGTGCGGCACGGGCATTCGTGAGGTAGGTGCGCGTCGGCGAGATCTCCCACGACCGGGCGAACGATACGGTCGTGCACACGCTGCTGACCACGAACGCCGCGGTCAGCCCGATCGCCGCGAACCGCGATCCGGCCACGCGACTCTCCGAACGAGGGCGGCGGGGACGGGCGGCAAGCAGCAGCGCGATCGCCGCCGCCAGCACCACGGCGACATCGGCCAGATAGCGCAGCGACTGCATGAGTTCGGCGGCGGTGTTCGGCCCGCCGCGGATCAGCACGATCGGAAGCTGAACGACCAGAACGTATCCCGCGACCAGGACCCACACCGGCAGCACTCGGCGGCGCAGTCGCAGCGTCACCAGCACCACCGCGGCGAGGATCAGCCAGGCGAGCACGACGGTCCACCCCGGGGGCGTGGCCCACGGTGTCGACGGCAGCCAGCGCGCCCACACCCACGGCCCGCCGAGCAGGGTCGGGACGATCCCCAGGGAGATGGCGCTGTGGAGCAGTCGCCGTGCCCCGGCCAGGCTGGTGTCCACCGCGATGTGGTCGGCGACGGTGAGATAGGCCGCGACCCAGCCCGCGAGAATCAACGCCGAACCGGCCCACAGCGCCGCTCCGGCGCGCGTCACGTCGCGAACCGCCGCCCAGGCACTCGGGCCGGCATGATCACCCGTCGGCTCTGCCTCATCGGTATGCGCGGCACCGACGGTGCGGGCGCCGACGATATAGCGCTCCAGCACCGCGACGGCGAAGGCGACGAACGGCACCACCACTGCCTTCTCGAAGAACAACAGTCCCACGATCAGCACCAGCAGACCGGAGATCGCATAGCGCCCGCGTCCCGTGCGCACCAGCAGCACCGCATCCGCGATCACCCAGGCCAGCGCGAACTGCAGCGGCAGCGCGTTGAGCGAGGCCGCCCACCAGGCGAATGCCGGAAGGGTCAGCGGACTGAACAGATAGCCGATCAACGGAATCAGCACGCCCCAGCGCAGGGCTCCGGCTCGCCGTGGAAGAAGCACCAGCAACATGCGCAGCACCGCGACCGAGGCCGCGAGCTGCAGCAGCACCATGGTCACCACCGGCCCGGCCCACTGCAGCGGCGCGATGCGGGTCACCACCCACGCGGTCGCGAAGGCCAGCGGCATGAAATGGCCGTCGTGGTCGTAGAGCAGCAGATCGGCGGACCAGAGCGGATAGCGATCGGCGCGGCCCACCAGAATGAGGTCGTCCCAGTAGAAACAGCCGCGCCCGGCCACCCAGCCGCGCAACCCGAGCTGCGCGAGGATCAGCAACACCGCCACCAGCAGAACGGGACGACGGATCACCGTGCGGAGACCGGCGGAAACGACGCGCAGCGCGGGCGCCGATCCAGCGTGGTCCACGGCGGGCGAGCCGACCGGGGCAACCTCCCTCGGCCGGTATCGGGTGCCGGACGAGGCGACCTGCGCAACGGCGCCGAGAGGAGCACTCCCGCGATCGTTGCGATCCGGGGGTCCGTCGCCACGGTCTTCGTGCCCGTCGCCCGGCCGACGAGGCGACCGCGCCGGGACCCACCCGCGTGCGAAGCCGGGCGCGGAGAACATGGCACCCCACCCTAGTGGCCCACGACCGGGCTCGCTCGCGGCGACGGTCAGGCCCTCACTCGAAGACGGGGGCGCGCTTGCCGAGGAATGCCGAGATGCCCTCGGTGCCGTCGGGCGAATCGGCACAGGCCGAGATGAACGCCGCCTCGCGTGCGGTCTGCTCCTCGAGCGTGTGCGAGGAGCTCACCAGCAGCAGCTTCTTGACGCTGGCATTCGAATGCCGGGGCCCGGCCGCGAATTCCGCGACCACTTCGTCCACGGCGGACGCGAGTTCGGCATCCGGCACCACGCGATGCACGAGATTCCAGTCCAGCGCCTCGGCCGCGGTCAGGGTGCGGTTGGTGAACATGAGCTCCTGCGTGCGGCGCAGGCCGATCAAGCGGGGCAGATAGTAGGAGGCACCGCCGTCCGGACTCAGTCCGGCCCGGGTGTAGGCCATGGTGAATGCCGCCGATTCGCCCGCGAGGACCAGATCACCGGCCATCGCCAAGCTGAAGCCGGCGCCCGCGGCCACACCGTTGACCGCCACGACGAGCAGGGCGTCCATCCGGGCGAACGACGAGAGGGCCTCGTGCAGGTCGTCGGCCAGTCCCTTGACGTAGTGGCCGGCGCCGCCGCCCTGGGCAGCCATCGCCTTGAGGTCGCCACCGGCGGAGAAGAACCTGCCCGCACCGGTCAGCACGACGACCTTCAGCGCCGGATCGTCCACGCACTGTCCCGCGATATCGGCCAGTTCCCGGCCGAGGACGTGGTCGATACCGTTGGCGGCCTTCGGCCGGTTCAGGGTGATCCGGGCGACGGGGCCGGTCCGCTCGAAGGTGATCGTCTCGTACTCGCTCATGGCTGCCTTTCGGTCGAGTCTGCGGGCCCAGCATGACAAACGGCCGCACTGCGCGCGACGCCGCCACCACCGAGGCATATCCGGCATCCCGGCACGGAAACGCGGGGACCTGGCTATTGCGGGACGAGCTCGAGTCGCACCCCGAGCAGCCGGACCGGCCGATCGAGTTCGAAACGGTCGATGATCTCGAGTGCGACCGTGGTGATCGCCTCCGCGTCGATCGTCGGTTCGGGCAACTTCTTCTGCTTGGTGCGCGTATAGAAGGTGTTGGTACGCACGGTGACTCCCACCCGCGTGCCGATCCGGCCGGCCGCCGCCATCTCCTCGGCGACCTCGCGGGCCAGCCGCGCTACCTGCGCACGAATTTCCTCGCGATCGGTCAGATCGTGCGGGAAGGTTTCGGATCTACTGCGGCCCACCGGGATACGCGGCTCGGTCACCACATCGGTGTCACCGGCGCCGTGGCCGAGAACCCAGAGGTAGGGCCCGGTGGTGGGGCCGAATTCGGCGGCCAGGACATTCCGGTCGGCGGCGGCGAGCTGGGCGACGGTGTCGATACCGAGGGCCGACATTCGCTGCGCGATGCGATTGCCGATACCCCACAGCGCGCTGGTCGGCCGGTGCGCCATGAGTTCGTTCCAGTTCTCGGCGGTGAGCCGGAAGATGCCCGCACCGAGGTCGGCGGCCGGAGGTGCCCCCGCTGCCTCGCTGTGCGAATTCTCCTGTCCCACCGCTTCTTCCGAAGCTGGGATCACGCCCTTCGAGGCCGTGCTGTTCGCACCCGTGGCGTCCGTGCCTTTGCCGACGCTCTTCGCGAATCCGGTCGCCAGTTTCGCGCGCAATTTGTTGTCGCCGATACCTATCGAACAGGTGAGGTTCAATGTCGCTATCGCACTGCGGATTTCGCGAGCGAGCTGTTCGGGATCGTCGGTGTCGGCGGCGAGGAAGGCCTCGTCCCAGCCCAGCACTTCGACCCGCACCGGAAAACTCCGCAGCACCTCCATGACCTCGTCGGAGGCCTCCTCGTAGGTGGTCATGTCCAAGGGCAGGAACACTCCGTCCGGACACTTGCGGACGGCGGTGCGCAGCGGCATTCCGGCCCGCACGCCGAAGGTCCGCGCCTGATACGACGCGCAGGTGACCACCTTGCGCGGTTCGTTCGGATCACCGTTGCCGCCGACGATCACCGGCTGCCCGCGCAGCTCGGGATGGCGGCGGAACTCCACCGCCGCCTGGAATTGGTCGAGGTCGACGTGCAACAGCCACCTGGCCACGAGACCGTTCTTACCGCACGGCACCGACAGCCGGAGGGACTTCGCAGGTAGTGCCTTGCGCCGACGCCGAAACAGAACTAAATTCTGGTTATGAAGATTCGAGATCGGTTGCTGCTGGCGGCCGAGCGGCAGTTCGCCGAGCACGGGACGCTCGACGCGACGCTGAGCCGGATCAGGGCCGACGCGGGAGCGAGCGTCGGCGCGCTGTACCACCACTTCCCGGACAAGGCCGATCTGTACCGGCAGGTATGGGCCAATGCGCTGGCCGACTACCAGCGCACTTTCTGGGCGAGCATCGCCGACAGCACCGACGCCGAGAGCGGAGTCACCGCCGGAGTCACCGAGCATCTGCGCTGGGTCACCGAAAACCAGTACCGCGCAACAATTCTCATGTCACCGCGGCCACCCGGAGTACGCGACAGCGACAGCAATCGGGAATTCCTCACCTCCGTCGCGCGCTGGTGGCGCACCCACGCCCGCTACGGCACGGTTCGAGACCTGGAATTCGACCTGCTGTACGCGCTGTGGCTGGGCCCGGCGCAGGAGTACTCGCGGCAGTGGGTGAGCGGCAGCATCCGCACCGCGCCGACCGATGTCGCCACGGAATTGGCCGCGGCGGCGTGGAAGTCGTTGCGTAACAACTGACAACTCCGACAGCAGAGGACAGTGCAGATGGACGAGGTTACCGCGTCACCACCGCGACCGGCTGGTGTATCGACCGACAAGCTCACCGTAGAGCAGGCCCGCGCGGTATTGGCCGCGCAGCCGTTCGCGCAGCACGTCGGCACCGAGATCACCGAGTTCGAGGGCGGTGCGGCCACTTTGGTGATCGACGTGGGTCCCGAGCACGCTCAGCAGTTCGGTTTCGTGCACGGCGGGGTGATGGCCTATCTGGCCGACAACGCGCTCACCTTCGCCGCCGGATCCGCGCTGGGCCCGAACGTACTGACCGGCGGCTTCACCGTCACCTACCTGCGCCCCGCGCGGGGCGGGCGGCTTCGCGCGCACGCGACGGTCACCGACGCCACCCGCCGCCAAGCCGTCACCCGCTGCGAGATCTATTGCGACAGCGATGGTTCCAGCACGATATGTGCCGTCGCGCAGGGCACGGTGCGCGTGGTCGAGCGAGCTCTGCCCACCAACGGATCACGTGAGCCGTAGGCGGGGATCACCGCGAGCGCACCGGCGGGGAACCCTTACGCCGCTGCACAGCACCGCGGTCGGCGAGCACGGACACCCGGCACGGCAGCACACGTGGGTGCTGCGCCGACCGATATGCCGGGCGCGCACCGCACGTAGGATTTCGGCATCACGACCATGAGGATGTGCCGATGACCGAATCCCCGGACCGCCGCCCGGACATCGCCCGTGGCCGGCCGGCCCCCACGGTACGCATCACCGACCACGAACGCGCCCAGGTGGAGCGGCTGCTGCGACTGGCTCTGAACGACGGCTCCCTCGATCTCGCCGAGCTCGACCGGCGCCTGGCCGTCGCCTACGCGGCGGACACCCGCGAGGAGCTCGCCGCAGTCACCGCCGATCTGCCGGTGGCGGCCGCGCGCGAACCCCTGGTGCTGAGCACCGTCAGTGGGTCGCTGCGCAAGGACGGTCGGTGGATCGTGCCCGCCGAGATCACCGTCTCCGCCGCCTCCGGTTCGGTGCGCCTGGACTTCACCGAGGCGATCTGCCCACACGCCGTCGTGGATTTGCACGTCGGAATCGCCTCCGGCAGCCTGCGATTGACGGTGCCGCACGGCTGGCAGGTGGATCTGGACCGGGTTTCCTTCGTCAGCGGGAGCGCGAAGAACCGGGTGACCGAACCACCGCTGCCCGGCTGTCCGACCCTGCGCATCGACGGATCGATCACCTCCGGCTCGATCCGCGCCCGCTACCCGAAACCGCCTCGCCGCTCCTTCTGGGCTTGGTTGCTGCGCCGCCCGCGCCGCTGACCGGCACGGCCGGATGCGGGCCGGAACACGGCGAGAGGCCGTTCACCCGGAAAGGTGAACGGCCTCTCGACTCGTGACGGCCGATCGTTGCGGATCAGGCGCTGGCCGCGAATGCCTCGTAGGCCGGTTCGGCGACCGGTTCGATGGCGTAGGCCAGGATGTCGGCCACGTCGGCGACGGGGCGGACATCCAGTGCGGCGAGCACCTCGGCGGGGACCTCGTCCAGGTCCGGCTCGTTGCGGGCCGGGATGAAGACCGTCTTCAAACCGGCACGCTGGGCGGCCAGCAGCTTCTGCTTCACGCCGCCGATCGGCAGGACCCGGCCGTTCAGCGTGACCTCGCCGGTCATGCCGACGTCCGCACGGACCTGCCGGCCCAGGGCCAGCGACACCAGGGCGGTAACCATGGTGACGCCCGCGGACGGACCGTCCTTGGGCACCGCACCCGCCGGGAAGTGGATGTGGATATTGCGATCCAGCACCTTCGGTTGGATGCCGATCTCTTCCAGGTGCGAGCGCACATAGGTCAGTGCGATCTGCGCGGATTCCTTCATGACGTCACCCAGCTGGCCGGTCAGGGTCAGTGAGCGTTCGCCCTCGGCGGCATTGGCCTCGATGTAGAGGACGTCGCCACCGGCACCCGTGACGGCCAGGCCGGTCGCCACACCGGGGACCGAGGTGCGTTCCACCGAATCGGGGGTGAAGCGCGGACGGCCCAGGTAGTCCTTCAGATCGCCCAGACCGATCACCAGTGGCTCGGAACCTGCTGCCGCACCGGGCTTTTCACCGTAACCGAGCCCAGGCTCGTAGCCCAGGTCGATCACCGTGGCGTCCGAATCGCCGTCCGCCGCAACCGTCTCCGCACCGAACTCGTCCTGCGACAGCCGAGTCGCCGCCTTGCGCAACGCCTTCGCGAGCAGCCGCTCCAGCTGACGCACACCGGCTTCCCGGGTGTAGTTGGCCGCGATCTCCCGCAGCGCCTCGTCGGTGAACGACACCTCCTCGGCGGTCAGCGCATTCCGTTCCAGCTGCCGGGGCACCAGGAAGTCGCGGGCGATGGCCACCTTGTCGTCCTCGGTGTACCCGTCGACGGTGATCAGTTCCATGCGGTCCAACAGCGGGCCGGGAATGGTCTCCATGACATTCGCGGTCGCGATGAACAGCACATCGGACAGATCCAGGTCCAGATCCAGGTAGTGGTCGCGGAAGGTGTGGTTCTGCGCCGGATCCAGCACCTCGAGCAGCGCGGCCGCCGGATCACCCCGGAAGTCCGAGCCGACCTTGTCGATCTCGTCCAGCAGGACAACGGGATTCATCGAACCCGCCTCCTTGATGGCACGCACGATCCGGCCGGGCAGGGCACCGACGTAGGTCCGCCGGTGACCGCGGATCTCGGCCTCGTCGCGCACACCGCCCAGGGCGACGCGCACGAACTTGCGGCCCAGGGCCCGCGCCACGCTCTCGCCGAGCGAGGTCTTACCGACACCGGGAGGGCCGGCCAGCACCATCACGGCGCCGGAGCCACGACCGCCGACGACCTCCAGACCACGCGCGGCCCGGCGGGCGCGCACGGCCAGGTATTCGACCATGCGGTCCTTGACCTCTTCCAGCCCGTGGTGATCGGCGTCCAGCACCGCGCGAGCAGCCGAAACATCGGTGCTGTCGGTGGTTTTCACCGACCACGGCAGATCCAGGACGGTATCCAGCCAGGTGCGGATCCAGCCCGATTCCGGACTCTGATCGCTGCTGCGCTCGAGGCGGTCGACCTCGCGGAGCGCGGCCTCGCGCACGTTGTCCGGCAGCTCGGCGGTCTCCACCCGGGTGCGGTAGTCGTCCGCGCCGTCGGGCTCGCCTTCGCCCAGTTCCTTGCGGATCGCATTGAGCTGCTGGCGCAGCAGGAATTCCCGCTGCGACTTCTCGACGCCCTCGCGCACATCCTCACTGATCTTCTCGGTGACCTCGACCTCGGCGATGTGGTCCTTGGTCCACCCGATCAACCGGGTCAGGCGCTCGGCGACATCGGGAGTGTCGAGCAGTTCACGCTTCTGCTCATCGGTCAGGTACGGCGCGTAGCCGGCGGTATCGGCCAGGGCCGACGGGTCGGTCAGCCGGTTGACCACATCGATGACCTGCCAGGCCTCGCGACGCTGCAGGACCGAGACGACCAGCTGCTTGTATTCGGCGGCCAGCTCCTTCGTGTGCGCGTCGGGTGCGGGTGTGTCGACCGGTTCGGCCTCCACCCACAGCGCGGCGCCCGGACCGGTGACGCCGTGTCCGATCTTCGCCCGGTGCTCGGCCTTCAACACCGCAGCAGCGGCGCCGCCGCGCATGCGGCCGACCTGTTCGATGGTCGCGATCACACCGTAGGCGGCATAGCCCTCGTCCAGACGCGGTGCGAGCAACACGGAATCCGACTTCGCGGCCCGTGCGGCGTCGATGGCGGCCTGTGCCGATTCGTCGAGCTCGATGGGGACGACCATGCCCGGCAACACGACCGGATCGGTCAGAAACAGCACCGGCAGACGCTGTGGAGTACTCACAGATTCAGCCCCTTCCAAAGCATGCCCCGGATCCTGTGTTTCTTCGCCTCCAGGGTTGAGCGCTACCTACTCAACTACATGGTGTGCCGAGTTGTTCCAACCCCCTGTTCACCGGCAGCGAACGACGTATTACCGGCGGCTACGCGACTCGTAAGAGAGTGATGCGCGAACTGTCTCACTGTGTTAAACAGGTCACCTACGGCAAGGAGGCGGTTGTGGAGCGTCCGTATCGGCTCGTGATCTGGGGGCCCGGGGACATGGGTGGGCGAGCGCTGCGGACCGCGCTCGAATCGCCGGACTTCGAGGTGGTCGGGGTCAAGGTGTTCAGTCCGCACAAGCACGGCCGGGATATCGGCGAACTGGCCGGGCTGGCGCCGGTGGGGGTCGCGGCGACGACCTCGAAGGACGAAATCCTGGCCCTGGACGCCGATTGCGTCGTCCATACCCCGACCACACCCGCGCTGATCCAGGGCGCCGACGCGGACGTCGTCGATCTGCTGGAATCCGGCAAGAACGTCGTCTCCGCGGCGAGTTATCACAATCCGTCGATGCCGACCTGGCTCTCCGCCTCGCGGAGTCCGCTGTCGGTCCTGCGCACGGTGGCGGATATGAAGGTCACCGGTGATGCGTTCGGCGCCCGGCTGCGACCCGCGTTGCGGGCATTGCGGGCCGGGATGCGCGCCGTGGATTCGGCGCCCGCGCGGCCGTTGCGCCCGGTCCTCGAACGGCTGGCCGGCCCGATCGTCGATCGCGCCCTGCCCCGGCGGGCGCTGGGCAGCCGGTTGCAAGCGGCGTGCGAGGCGGGCGGAGTGTCGTTGCACGGCACGGGATTACATCCGGGTCTGATGGTCGAACAGCTGCTGCTGCGGCTGGCCGGACTGCTGGACGAGATCACCGAGGTGCGATTCCTGGAGGTCGGTGACCTCTCGGCCGCACCCGACGGGATGTGGGGCGGTTTGGAAAGCCTCGGCTTCGGCATGCCGTTGAGCGCGGTGGACACCAACCATGCGATCGGGCTGATGCAGCACTTCTACTTCGACGCGGTGCTCGGCAATGTGGCGCACGCGCTGTTCGGCGCCGGTCCGGACGAGGTGCGCGTGGAACGCCACATCTCTCCGGTGCCCGCGCGGGAGCGAGTGCGAGCGGGCGGAACCGTGATCGAACCCGGCAGCGTCGGCGCGATCCACATGACCTATCGCGGCTATCTCGGCGACCGCCTGTTCATGACGAATTCCGAATGCTGGCACGTCGGTGGCGGCAATGCGCATCTGGGACCGGACCATCCGCGCAGCCGCTCCGGCGGCCATGTGATCACCCTCGACGGCACCCCGGCCCGCATCGAGATGCGCAACGAGATGGACGACGAGGCCTACAGCGCCGACTGGTCCGCGGTGACCGACATCTCGGTGCGCGCGATGCTGAGCACGATCCCCGAATTATGTTCCGCACCACCGGGAGTGGTGATGCCCGACCTGGATCCGCGCTATCGGCTGGAGACCGTATGAGCACCCCGATCATCCCCGTCGCGGTGCTGGGCACCGGGCCCCTCTCCGACCTGCTCGCCGCCCGCATCGACGCACGCTCCGATCTGCGATCGGCCGGGCGGATCACGGCGGCGCAGCCCGCACCGACGGAAACCGAGTGCGTGGTCTACGTGCCGACCGTGGACGAAACCGGTGGGAATCCGAGCACGAAGGTGCTGCGCTTGCTGGCGGACGGCCTGGATGTCGTCTCGGCCCTTCCCGTCGACGGGCTCGCCGAGATTCGGGACGCCGCCCGGCGTGGAGGTTCGACATTCCATGCGACGGGGGGCTTTCCGACCCAGCTCGCCGCCCGGATCACCCGCGCACTGGCCGAGGTCACCCGCGATATCCGCCGCGTGGAACTCGAGGAGGAGCTCGCACTTCCCGAATGCGGCATTCATCCCTGGAACAACCTGGAGGACACCGGCATCGGCACGTCCACCGCCGCGCGGGCGAAGGCGGCCGCCGCGGCCGTGAGCGGCTACTACGAAGCCGGACTGCGGGTGCTCGAGGAAGCGGTCTTCGGTGAGCGGTCCGAACCGGAGGCCACGCTGTCGATCGAAGTCGTCACCACGGACACCGGAATCGTCGACACGGTGATCATCGAACGCGAACTCGGCTCACGACTGAGCTACCGGTCGACCTGGACCGCCCGCGCGAAAGACACAGCGCCTCTGCGATATCGGCTTACCACGGCTACCGACACCGCGCGCGGCACGGCGACGGTCGAATTCCATGACACCGCCGGAACCCATCCCGCGGACCATGTCACCGCGGTGGCGGTTCTCGACGCGATCCGCCCGATCCACGAGAGCGCACCGGGCATCGCCCACCGCGACCTGTCGATCACCCCTCTGAAACCCGACCCTCGGCTGACGCTGCACTGATCGTGCAAACCTCGCCGGTTTGTGCGGATTTCTCGCATTTCCGTCGAGGTTTGCACGGAAAGTTCACCTCGTCCCCGCACCCGGACCGGACGCAACCGAAGCTCATTCGCGCGGGAGTCGGTGATTTAAACTCGACCGCGTGGCGATTCCCTCCCCGTCCGAACCGGCCCCGATCGGGGGCCGGCAGGCGCGGTGGCAAACGCACAACGACCGGCGTCGGAGCCGGATCGTCGGGGCGTTGATCGAGCTGCTGGAGGAGTCCGGCGGGGGCGCCGAGATCTCGATGCAGCAGATCGCCGCGCGGGCAGGGCTGGCCAAATCGGTGGTCTACCGGCAGTTTTCGGGGCGGGACGAACTCGATCGGCGGGCTCGGACCGCGATCAGTGAGCAGTTCATCGATACCGTCGACGCGGCGCTGGATATCTGGGACGGATCCATCCATCGAATCCTGCACCGCACGATCGCCGCGGTCGCGGACTGGCTCACCGAGCACCCCCGGCTGTACGACTTCGCGCGCGGCGGGCCGGCGATGGGGGATCCCGACGATGTGGACGCGCTCAGCAGTATCAAGGCCACCATCGCGGCTCGGACCCGGCTGCTGGTGTCGAGCCTGGCGGGGGTGATCGGCGTGGTCGACGAGGCCACGGCCGACACGATGACCTTCGCCATCGTGTCGATGACCGAGGCGACCGTCAGCCGGTGGGCACGCGATCCCAGCCCGCTGCTGAGTCGCGAACAGCTGATATCCGAGGTCGCCGGCTACGCCTGGAGCGTGCTCGACGGCGCGGCGCGCGCCCACGGATTGACCCTGGATCCCGAACTGCCACTGATCGAACTGATCAACGCGCTGGCCGAGGGAGCCGACGACACCCCGTGAGCAGGCGCCGCCGGGTCCCGGCAGGTCAGGCCGCCAACCAGCCGACGAGGGAGCCGACCACAGGCAACCTGTCCGCCATCGCGGCCGCCGCGTTGCGCCGCTCGGGCTCCCCGCGATACCGCGACGGTTCGCCGTCGACATGCAACAGCGACCACAGCTTGCGGGTCACCGGATTCATCAACCCCAGCTCGTCGGCGAGTTTGCGCATATCGCCGAAGTAGCCGGACAGGATCCGCCGTGCGTGCGGGGCATCCCAGAACGCCTCCCGGATGACCTCGCGCGGAATGTCGAATTCCTTCGCGAACGAGCGCGGGGGCGCCATGATCTCACCGGCCAGCCAGCGCATCGTGATCGGAAACGCCAAGGCGCACATGGCTTTACCGAACGGGCTCATCCGCTCGATATGCGCCTTCAGGAACTCGCCGGCGAAGGAGATGTGCCGGGCCTCCTCGGCGATGTGGATCTGCATGGTGCGCAGCACCACGGGGGGCATCGCCTCGCCCTCCCGGATGATCGCCTTCTGATAGTGGTCGATCGGCTCCTCACCACCGAGAATGCCGATGAACAGGATGGCGTGCGCGTAGCCGCCGGCCACGCCGATGAAGGGCGACAGCGCGCGGAACAGCGGGCGCATCCCCGGGACGTCCACGCCGATCCGGTTGATCAGCTCCTGGAACATCTGGATGTGATTGCACTCTTCGGTCATCTCGTGCAGGCAGTAGCGAAACTCCGGAGATCCGTTGGGGAGCTTCATGATGTACTGCATCATGCCGCGGATGAGAATGCTCTCGAAGGCGGCGCCGACCTTGATCACGTTGGCCGTGCGCCACTTTCCGATCTCGATCCTGCGCTCCAGCGGCAACGACCTGTACCAGTCGGTTCCGCCGAGCGGGTCGAGCTCCGGCGAGAGCACCCATCTCGGATCGTCGGGATCGATCGCCAACTCCGGTGAATCCCAATCGATATCGAGATAGGGGTCGAAATTGCGATGGACGGATCCCTCGGACAGGATCGCCAGCATTTCTCGGTAGTCCGGGCCGAATATGTCGGTACGAACGGATTTCGACAGCGTCATCGATGTCTCCTGTGCTCTGCGGGACCCCCGCACCCGTTCGGCCCGGCGAGCGGGCTTCGCAGTGTGGCTCATCGGGCCTCCTAGCTCCCATCCGCCGAGGCGCGGCCCCGGCGGCGGTCGACACCCGGCAGGTGTGGTCCTTCGAGGATATATGGGACTCACAGTCCCACACAATCCCCGAACCCCGGAGAGTCGCCCGGCGCCCGCAGTCCTGCCGAACGGAACCGCGATGACGGTGCGATACTCGATCGGGCCCGCGGGTCCGCCCGCCCGATCCAGAGGAGTAGCCCGACATGCTGGCCGCACGCCTTCACCTGGGACCACAGCGCCGACTGGAACTGGATGACGTGCCGACGCCGGAGCCGGGCCCCGACCACGTCCTGGTCAAGGTCGAAGCGGCAGGGGTCTGCCTGTCCGATGTCCATCTCATCGACGGGACGCTGACCCCGGTGATGCTCTCCGGTGACGTGGTGACACTCGGCCACGAGGTCGCGGGGACCGTCCACGCTCTCGGGCCGGATGTGACGGGCGCGAAGGTCGGAGATCGGGTGCTGCTGCAGGCCGGCGAACGACGCGGCGGCGCGGTGTTCACCCGCGGAGTCGACTACGACGGCGGGTGGGCGGAATACACCCTGGCCCGGGTCGACACCCTCGTACCCATTCCCGACGATCTGCCCTTCGAGCAGGCCTGCTTCATCCCCGACGCGGTCTCCACGCCGTGGGCCGCGATCACGGCGACCGCCCAGGTACGGCCCGCCGAGCCGGTCGGCGTCTGGGGTGTGGGCGGCCTCGGCGCCCACGGGGTGCAATTGCTGCGCATGGTCGGTGCGGCGCCGATCGTGGCGGTGGATCCGCTGCCGGCGGCACGGGAACGGGCGCTCGGTTTCGGTGCGGATCTGGCCTTCGATCCGGCCGATCCCGAACTGCGAGCACAGATTTTCGCCGCGACCGGGGGCGCCGGCTTGGCGGCCGCCTTCGATTTCGCCGGCGTGGCAGCGGTGCGCGAACAGGCCGTCACCTGCCTGGGACCGGGTGGGCGACTGGTTCTGGTAGGCCTGACCGACAAGCCGATCACGATCACCGGGGGCATCGGTTTCAGCTTCTTCCAGCAGCAATTGCGTGGACACTACGGCTCGCAGCCCGAACACGTCACCGAACTGGTGACGCTGCGGCGGCTGCATCGTCTCGATCTCGCCCGCTCGGTCAGCGCGGTGCTGCCGCTCTCGCAAGCACCGGACGCGGTGCGGGCGCTGGAAACCAAACAGGGCAATCCGATTCGACTCGTCCTGCGCCCCTGAACGGGGTGCGTTTGCCCCGCCGACCAGGGCAAGTGCCGCCCCGCCGCATTGACACCGTCTGGCCCCGGTGAGAATGTGGGGACCCAGTCAACTCGCAAGTCCGCACGGCGCAAGGGGGATCCACGATGGCGGTAGTCGCCGGCGGTGTGTTCATCGACTGGGAACAACTGACCGGACAGTCCAAATTCGTCGTGGACCTGATCACCTTCCCGATCTTCAGCGCGGTGGCCGGCTGGCTCACCAACTGGACCGGCGTGCTGATGTTGTTCTGGCCGTTGCAATTTCGCGGCGTCCGGATTCCGGGACTGAAGGTGCTGTACCCCTATTTCCCACGCCGGGTGCAGGTGCTGCCGACGTTTTCCGGCGACGGTAGACAACTCGGTTTCCAAGGCTTCATCCCCGCTCGCGCGGAGAAGATGGCCAGCATCTGCGTGGATATGGCGATCATGCGGATCGGCAGCCCGCGCGATTTCATCCACGAACTCGATCTGGAAGGTATCGCCGACTACATCGCCGACCGCGCGCACGAACAGTTGCAGCAGATCGTCGACGATGTGATGTACCGCGAGAATCCGGAACTGTGGCGAGCCGTACCGCGCCCGGCGAAACAGATTCTCTACCAGCGCATCGACCGCGAACTGCCGAAACTGTGCCGGCGTGGATTCGAGCAACTCGGTGACAATGTCGACCACCTCATCGACATCAAGAGTTTCGTCATCCGCTATCTGCAGGCCAATCCGGAGATCCTCAAGGATCTGACCACCACGATCGCCGCGCCGGAGCTGCGGTTCATGGTGCGGATCGGCCTGCTCGGCGCCCCGTTCGGCGTCCTGCTGGCGCTGTACATGCATGTCCACTCCGACATTCCGGTGATCGGCTGGCTCCCGGGATGGCTGGTGGTACTGGCCGCGGCCGCCACCATCGGCGTGCTGGTGAACATGATCGCCATCAAGATGGTGTTCGAGCCCGGCGATCCACAGCCGCGCTACAAATACCTCTGGCGGCAGGCACTGCTGGCCAAGCGGCAACCGCAGGCCGCCGACGACCTCGCCCAGATTCTGGCCTATCAGGTGCTGACCCTGCCGAATCTGGCGGCGGAACTGCTGGACGGACCCAACGGGGACAAGACCCGTCAGCTCGTGGAGCATCTGATCGCCGATGAGATCCGCGCCCAGCTGGGACCCACGCGCTCGGTCGTGCGCGCCGCCTTCGGTGCGCGGCAGTTCGACAACCTGCAGGTCGGCGCCGCCGGGGCCGCGGTGAGCCTGGCGCCGAGCCTGGTGCAGGACGAGGCCTTCGCCTTGGACCAGGCCAAGAAGATCGACGAATTCGCGGCGCGGAAACTCAAGCAGCTCACGCCCGGTGAGTTCATGGAGATGTTCTACGCCTCGGTCGAACAGGACGCCTGGCTGCTCTATCTGCACGGCGCGGCACTGGGCCTGCTAGTGGGCGGCGTGCACCTGCTGATCTTCGGCTGGTGACAAACAAGCACGCATGCTTGCATTTTTTTCGGGGCGTTGCCATGCTTTCGGTCATGGCTGACCTAGAGGCGCTGCTCGACGACTTCGAGGCCGAATGCGCGGACCTGGACCGGCTGGTCGCGCCACTGGATCCGGCTGGCTGGGCGCGGGAGACACCGGCCCCAGGATGGACCATCGCCCATCAGATCGCCCATCTGACCTGGACCGACGAGGTGTCGACGATCGCGGCGACCGATGCCGAGGCGTTCGCCGAGTTGCTGCGCGAGGCGACCGCGAAGATCGCGACCTTCGTCGACGACGCGGCCGCCGAGGTGGCGACCACACCGGCGCCCGAACTGCTCGCGCGGTGGCGGCGGGGTCGGGCCGGTCTGGCCAAGGCGCTGCGCGCGGTGCCCGCGGGCACGAAGTTGCCCTGGTTCGGACCGCCGATGAGCCCGATGTCGATGGTGAGCGCGCGGTTGATGGAGACCTGGGCCCATGGTCAGGACGTCGCCGATGCGCTGGGCGCGGTGCGGACCCCGACGGCGCGCCTGCGCAATATCGCGCATATCGGCGTCCGGACCCGCGATTTCGCCTATACCGTGCACGGCCGCCAGGCCCCCGCGGAACCGTTCCGAGTCGAGCTCACGGCACCGGACGGGTCGATCTGGAGCTGGGGTCCCGAGGATGCCGCGCAACGAGTGAATGGTTCGGCATTGGACTTCTGCCTGCTGGTGACGCAGCGCCGGCATCGCGACGATCTGCCGTTGACGGCGACGGGAACCGACGCCGCGCAGTGGCTGACGATCGCACAGGCCTTCGCCGGGCCCCCGGGATCGGGGCGCGATGCCGGCCAATTCGCCTGAAAAGTTCCGGTTCGAGCGGGCGAGCGCCGACTCAGGTTGCGACGTGCTTGTGGCCGACCGGACGCCGTTGGCCGGAGGACTTCGAGATCGCAGCTCGAAGTTGACGCTCGCCAGCTTTCTCGGGTTACCCGGCGTCGATCCGGCGCAAACCTTCGCACCGCTCGGTGGCCGGCGGCGTACCGGCACCGACCGAATGGGGTGAACAGCGGTTTTCACGCCGCTACGCCCGCTGTTGTGATCTTGACCGCAGGCCTCGGAATCCCTTGCGCCAGGCAGTAACCTGGACGTGCGTACGACTTTCAACGGTGCGGGTCGGCCACGAGGGGAACCAGGGGAGAGGGAAGGACGCACCGGTATGGCCCAGTCCGCGCAGTCCCGGTCCACCGGCCAAATTCTGCAATACACCGCTGTCGTGCTCGCCGGAATGGCGAGTATCGGCCTGACCGTCGCCGCCGGAACCTATGTCGTCAACCAGATCGGCGGCGCGGGCCTACCGGCCGTCATCGGCTCCGGCGAGCGAGGCGACACGCTCGTCCCGGCGCCCGACACCCGCCAATCCGACACGTCGTCGAACACCGGCCCGGCCACCACCGGTTCGTGGGAGGCGGCCGCGGCCTCACGCCGCCTGCCCGCCTTCGCGGCCGACGCCGCGGCGACGCCGGCACGTCTCGTGCCCGAATCGGCGGACCGCTCACCGAATACCGAAACATCCTCGGCGACAACCGGTCCCGGCGGCGTCGGGGGCCGCCTGAACCTCACCGGCGAAACCTACGTCGGGGCGAATCTGTCCAGGACACAACAGCATTCGTTCGCCGTCACCGTCGACACGAATGTGCCGTCGGCACTGGGCGCGAACGGCTCCCCGGATCAGCGGCCGGGCGCCGCGCCGAATGCGGTGACCGAATTCCGTACCGACGTCGACGTGCACAGTGGTGAGTTCAGCGTCGCGATGAGCGATCCGCTCCTTGGCCGCCACGACGTTCAGGTCCAGCGGCACGCGCGGCCGGCTCCAATGCCGTCGCACCATCCACAGCAGATCCCCGCGGACCCGGCCGGCACCGATTCGACGGAACCGACGGTGGGCCCGGCGACCACGGCGGCAGCCGGTTCGCCCACCGCGGCAGCCGGGTTGACCACAGCGCCACCGGATTCCACGCTGGCATAGCGTTTCGACACCCTCCCGGCCGGGTACCGTCAAGGTGCCTGGCCGGTTGTCGTCTGTGCCCGCTCCCGTCGAGCACACTCGAAACGTACTGGTCGTTTGCCGCATTTGTCCTTGTCAGCGGTTATCCGCCACTCGACGTGCGGAGCGCACGTTATTCCCCGGTAACCGTTTAATAAAAAGGAATTCTGTAGTACTTTTGTGGCAAGCGTGGAACAGGGAGGGCCTATGGGCCACATCAGGTACGCGAGCGACGTCGGGGCTCCGGTGGAGGTCGCATTCACGTACACCGACAACCATCTGTTCGTCCCGGATTGGATGTTCGGCATCGCAGCGTTCGAACCCGTCGGCGAGGCCGGCCACGGACCGGGTGCGGTCTACGCGGCGACGTTCCGGCTCGGGCTGTGGCATCCCACGGTCGACTGTGAGATCACCGAATACCGCCGCAACGCGGTCATCGGGTACACCCTGCGCAGGCGCCGGCCGGGGAAGGTGGCGCCTGCGCAGGACCCCGCCGCGTCGTCGCAGGACCTCGAACCCGCACCCGCGCTCGCCACACTGACGCTGCGATTCGATCCGCTCGGCTACGGCCGGTCGGTGCTGACCTCGGAGGCCGACTATTCGCCGGCGCGCGGCTGGTTGGCCCGTCCGGCCGCCAAGGCCATCGATGCGCTGGCCCAGGCGGCGGTGCGGCGCAGCGAAACGCAATTGCGCAGGGAAATCGAAGAATTCCACGGCACGGATCTTGTCGGCCGGATTGCGTAGGGTACCGGTCATGATCATCGTGAGCACCGACGGATCCTGCCTGCGCAATCCCGGCGGCGCCATCGGCTGGGCGTGGGTCAATCATCAGGGCAGTTCGGCCAGCGCCGGCGCGGCCTCCGGCACCAACCAGGTGGCGGAGCTACGCGCGGTTCTGGAGGCGATTCGGGCGCATCCCGGTCCCGAACCGCTGTTCATCGAGAGCGATTCGCTGTACGCGATCAAATGCGCGTCGGAATGGCTACCGAGCTGGCGGCTCAACGGCTGGCGCACCGCCACCGGCAGCGCGGTGAAGAATGTGGAGCTCGTCCAGTGGATCGATCACGCGATCGCCACTCGCCCGGGGCCCGTGCGGTTCCGCTGGGTGCGCGGGCACGTGGGCAACTACTACAACGAACAGGCCGACAAGCTCGCCGGTGAGGCCGCCCGCGCCGCCGCGGGCCGGGCCGATGCGACGCCGAACGGTATCGACGATCTCCCGCCGTTGCCGACCGCGGTGCGGCCCCCCGCCGCAGTCACCGAGACGATGTCCGACACCGCCGCGACGACGCCGCTGACGGTCGTCGTCACCGACAAGCCGGCGTCCCGGCCCAAACGCGGCCGCGCGACAGCCGAAACCGCGGACGCCCTCACCCTTTTCTGACCGGGCACGCGTCAGACCACCTGAATGGCTTCCGGCGGTGGTGGGTCGGCCCACCGCCGGAGGCGCCCGGTTGCTGCACCTCGGCCGCCCGAACCCTGCCGGTTCCACCACCCGAGTTACCCCCGGACGCGTTCCGGCCCCGCGACGGAAACTGTCGCGGGGCCGGAAAGTGTTGTGCTGTAACCGGATTCAGTTACCCGGCTGCGGAGCCGGTGCGGGCTGCGCCCCGCCGTTGGCCTGCGGGCTGGTACCCGGGGCCGCCTGCGGCGCACCCGGAGCCGGACCGGACGGGCCCATTCCCTTGGTGACCGGCGAGTCGAACTTCGCGACCAGCCACTTACCGTCGTGCTTCTCCATCTGGGCGACGCCCGGGATGGTCAGCTTGTCCGGCTGCGGGACTGCCTGGTTGGTCTGCTCCTGGGTGATCACCAGCACCACGTTGGCCTGGCTGTCGTTGCCGGACTCCCACGCGCAGTGGATCTCGTCCAGCTTCGACTTGGCCTGCACGCTGACCATGGCCTGCTTCAGCGTGTCCGAGGCGCCGCTGAAGAACTTGCCCCACTCACCCGTCGAGAGGTCGTTGACGCTCTTGAAGTAGGCGTCGAGATCCTTCGAGTCGTAGCTGGCCACGGCCTTGCCGAAATCGCACGCCGCCTTGGTCGAGTCATCTCGTGCGGAGAGCTGATCCTCGCGATTGTCGGCCTTCAGATAGAAGACCACCACCGCGGTGACCGCGGCCACCAGCAGCACACCGGCGGCGAAGGCCGCAACGATCGGAACCCACGGAGTGCTCTTCCCGGAGGCAGGGGCGCTCGCCGGCGCCGGGGCCGCCGACTCGACGGCCGGCGCATCGGCCGAGGTCGGGCCCGCGGTCCGGAGCTTCACCGTTTCGTCCGCGTCGGCGGCCTTCGCGGCGTCGGCGGCCTTCGCGGTATCGGCACCCTTGGCGGCAGCAACCGACGAGTCCGACTCGAACTTGACCGTTGCGTCCGCGGCGGTGCTGTCTTGCGCCGCGCCGACCTTCTCGGTCGACTCGGCATCGTTGTTCGCCTTGTCCTTGGCGGTGTCGTCATCGGACATGAATCGATCTGTCACCTTCCCGGCATGTGGAAACCACGCCGTATGTTTCGGGCCACTCTACTTACCGCACCGGCTTCGGGGTCCGAGCGTTCGGATCGGCACCCGACGGCATCTGCGCTCCGTTGTTCGGAACGTCGGGCCGCGGCGCGTTCGCCGAACCACGAATCTGCTGGTCCGGAGGTGCGTTGGTGCAATAGTTGTACTTCGGGAACGTCCCGTCGGTCGCGACATACGGTGCGACCGGCGCGTGCGAGTACTGGCAGAACGGGCGCGGCCAGATATCGAGGATCGTATAGAACTCTCCGTCGTGGGCCGGCACCCCCATCGCCGAACTGCCGACGACCAGCGACGGGAACAGCGCCCGCAGTGCCGGCAGCCGCAGCTGCGCCGCCTTGGTGACGGCCACGAAGTTGGTCGCGAGGCTGGTGATCGGATCGGTGGTCTCGTCCAGCGTGGCGCCCAGCGACTTCATCTGCGCCGGGGCCTGGTCCAGCACCTTGCGCAGTTCGTCGTTGGCGTTGTTGAACTGGGTGAACAGCGTCGACGAGTTCTGCGTCAGGGTGCTCAGATCGGGCTGCGCGTTCGACGTAGTGGACGCGATGGTGCGCAGGTTGGTGAGCAGGTTGGTGGTCTGCGGCAGCAGATTGTCCAGACCGGCCGTCACCAGGCTCAGCGCATCGACCATGTCCCGCAGCTGATCCGGTCCGCCGCTGAGCGCTGTGTCGAATTCGGTGAGGATGGTGCTGAACCGGTCCGGGTCGATCTGGTCGAAGAACCCGCTGGCGTTCTCCAGCACCGCCGACACCGGCGTCGGGGTCTGCACCTTCTGCGGGTCGAACGGGATCACCGAACCGTCGGTGAGGTACGGACCCTTGTCGCTTTCGGGCTGGAAGTCGATGTACTGCTCACCGGCGGCCGAGAGGGCGTGCACGACGACCTGCGTGGCCTTCGGAATCTTGTACCGGGTGTCGATCTGGGCCTCGGCCGCGATCGAGGCGCCGCGATTCGCCAGCTTGATCGAATTCACCTTGCCGATGCGGAATCCGCGCAGCGTGACATCGTTGCCCGGCTGCAGGCCGCCGGAGCGGTCGAGCGCGACCGTGACCGTATAGGTGCTGCGCAGCGGATTGATCCGCATCACGCTCACCGCCAGGTACGTCGCGCCCACGACGAAGGCGATCACCAGTCCGATCGTGGACAGCAGCAGTTTGTGTCGCAGCAGCCAGCTCATCGGTGGCCCCCTGTCACTCGGCCGTAGACGATCTGCAGCACCTGGATCAGACTGCCCGCCATGTCCTGCAGATCGCGCAGATCCCAGAACTTGCTGTGCGGCGGGTCGGTGAGCAGGCCGATGTCGAGCTGGGTCAGAGTCGCGGCGACGGCGAGGGTGTTGCCCTTGAACGAGGCGTCGACCTTCGGCCGGATCTCGTGCAGTGCGTCCAGCGCCGGACCCAGGTCGTTGCCGGCTCGCGACAGCGCGTCCATCAGCCTGTGCACGTTCTCGAGCAGACTGGCCAGCTGATCGTGGCTGGTATCGGCGTAATCGCCGAGCGCCGCGCTGGTGGTGGAGATCTTGCCGAGCAGATCACCGATCTGCTTGTTGTTCTCCGCGATGGCGCCGATCATCTGCGGCAGCGAATCCGCCACCTGACCCAGCTGGTCGTGATTGGCCTCGATGGTGTTGGTCAGCGCGTCGAAGCCGTTGAGCGTGCTGTCGATGCGCTCGCTGTTGGCGTGCAGCGTGGTGACCACACTCGTCATCTGCTTGATCAGGCTCGCGAGCTGATCGGGCCGGCCGCCGACGATCGAATCCAGTTCCGAGGTCAGCTTGGTCAGCGCGGCCACGCCGCCGCCGTTGAACAGCATCGACACCGAGAGCAGCAACTCCTCGACGGTGGCGCCGGCCGAGGTGTGGTCGATGCCGATGGTGTCGCCGTCCTTCAGCATCGGCGTGGTCTCGTCGGACTTCGGCTTCGACAGCGCCACGAACACATCGCCCAGCGGAGTGGCCTGGCGCAGTTCGGCGGTGGAATCGCGCGGCAGCGTGATGTCCTTGCGGACGTTCATGTCGACGATGGCCTGATAGTTCTTGGTCGCGATGTGGGTGACCACACCGACATCGGAACCACCGATCTTGACCTTGGCCTGATCGGGCAGGTTGAGCGCGTTGGCGAAGATCGCGTGCAGGGTATAGGTCTCACCGGACTGCCCCGGTTTGGGCAGCGGCAGACTCTCCACGGTCAGACCGCAGCCGGAGGCCGCCACGGCCGCCGAGACGCCGAGTGCCAGCCAGGTGCGCCGCAGGCGCGTCGATACCGTCATTTCGTCAGTCCCAACAGTGCGGCGGACAACCCGAGGTCGGGTCCGAAATCCTCGATCTTGCCGGTCCGGCAGCCGTCGGCCCTCATCTGAATGCGTTCACAGAACAGGCTGACGATCTCGCCGGACAGTGCGGTGCCGAGCACCGCGTGCAGGCGGACGAAGCCGCGGTTGCGGTCCATCGAACGGTCCAGGTTCTGCAGCAGCAGCGGCGCCACGTCGACGGTCTCGACCACGCCGGCCGCGTTCTGCCGCAGCTGGTCGGTGACCTTGGTGAGCCCGGTGAGGCTCTCCGACAACTGGCTCTGGTACTGGCTGAACACGCCGCTGGTGTTGGCCAGGAAGTCGTTGAGCTGATCCAGCGTGGCCTGCAGACCGGGCGCCTGCTCGGCCAGCAACGACGACATCTGGGTGACCTTGTTGCTGAACTCGCGCACCGACTGGTCGTTGTCGGCCAGCATCGAGGTCAGCTCGTTGAGCTTGATGATGATGGTCGAGATGGCGTCCTTGTTGTCGACGCCGACCTTCAACGCCCCCGACAGCGCGTTGAGCGTGTCGCGGATCCGCTCACCCTGGCCGTTGACCATGTCGTAGAGCAGCGTGCCCGACAGCGGTCCCTGGCTCTGGCCGGGCGCCGGCTTCAGCGCGGCGGTGAACTGGTCGATGGTTTTGATCATCGTGTCCAGTTCGACCGGGGTGCGGGTCTGCTGCACCGTGAGGTGCGTGTTGTCCGGCAGCTTGGGGCCGCCGGTGTAGCGCGGGGTCAGCTCGATGTGCCGATTGGTCACGATCGAGGGCGACACGATCGCCGCCGTCACATTCTTCGGGATGTCCACGTCGTGGTTCACCGTCATGTGCACCTCGACGAACTCACCCTTGGGGATGATCTTGTCGACCTTGCCGACCTCGAGCCCCAGCACGGTGATCGGATTGCCCTCGAAAACGCCGGCGATATTGCGGAAATCAGCGGTGATGTGGGTCGACCCGCCCACCGCGTTCTGCACCGATCCGCAGCTGCCGGCCACCAGTACGGCCGCGCCGATCGCGACCGTCTTGGTGGCGCGGGCCAGCCATTTGTTCAGGATCATCCCTGGCACCCCTCGATCACTCGCGCGAAGCACAACCAGTTGTCCGGGAACAGCCACGGCACACCGACCTCACCGTAGGGGCCGTTGCCGAACACATTGTTGAACTGCCGCAGCGACGCGGGCATGATCGTCAACAGTTTGTCCAGGTTGTCCTTGTTCTTCTGCAGACCCTGGGCCATGGTGTTCAGCTGTTCGATGGTCGGGCCGAGCTGGTTGTTGTTCTCCGCGCCGATCTGCTGCAGTTGCTTGGTCAGGGTCGCGGTGTTGTTCAGCAGTTGCTTGAGCAGCTCCTGGCGTTCCATCACCCGGCCGGCGATGGCCTCGCCCTGGGTGATCACCAGCAGCAGGCTGTTGCGGTTGTCGCCGAGGATCTTGGTGACCTTGTCCAGATCCTTGAGCAGACCGTCGACCTGGTCGCGCCGATCGTTGATGGTCTTGGCGAGCGCGCCGACGCTGTCGAGCGCCTGCGCGGTCAGCTGCGGCGAACCGTCGATCTGGTCGCCGAGCACCTTCAGCGATTCGGCCAGCTTCTCGGTGTCGAGCGCCTCGAACTTCGGGGTGCCGATCTGCACCACGTCGGCCAGGTCGTAGGGCACCTTGGTGTTGGACTTGTGAATCCGGTTGCCCGGCAAGCCCTTACCGTTGCCCGGGTCGAGATCGACGTAGCGCGCACCCAGCAGCGTGGCCATCTTGATGGAGGCACGGGTATCGGGGCCGAGCTTCACGTCGTTGTTCACGTGCAGGGTGATCAGCACGTGGTCACCCTCGAGTTTCGCTCCGGCCACCGTGCCGACCGGCACACCGGCGACGTTCACCTTGTCACCGGTCTGGACGCCGGCCGTCTGCACGAATTCCGCCTGCACGTCCTTGGTGCCGACGCCCAGTTTCTTGTAACTGCTGGACACCACGAGCAGCACCACGATGAGAACGGCGCCGATGACGCCGAGCCAGAAGAAGCGGTTGCTCTGGAAACGATTCCTGATTCGCGTACCGAAGGTCGTCATGGGCGGCACACCGCCGAGTGGTTGGGTCCGCCGATCTGGCTGACCAGACCTCGCGGCAACAGCACCCCGTACAGCGAGACGTCCAGCGTGCACAGATACGCGTTGGCGTAGGCGCCGTCGGAACTGAACTTACCGACGTTCGCGAGGATGCCGGGCAGGTCGATCGCGGCCTGGTCCAGCTTGGAGCCGTTGTTGATCAGCATGGTCAGCGCCGCGGTGCTCGAGTTCTGCGCGGCCGCGATCTTCGGCTGCACCTGATCGACCATGTTCACCAGAGAGGAAGTGGCATTCGCGATCTGGACGGTCGAAGCCTGCAGGGATTGTCCCTGCTCGTAGAGCCCGCCGATCAAGGCACGAGTCTGGGTCACCAGTGTCTCCAATTCATCACCTCGTTTCGCCAGTCCCGACATCACGCCCGACAGTTTGGTGATCACGTCGGCCAGGATGACGTCGCGTCGCTGGAAGTCACCGGCCAGTGCGGCGGCCTGGGTGATGAACGAGCTCAGCGAAACACCGTCGCCCTGCAGCGCCTGGATGAAGGTGTTGGTCAGGTCGTTCACCTGCTGGGGTTGCAAGGTTTCGAACAGCGGCTGAAAACCGTTGAGCAGACCCGAGATATCGAACGAGGGCTCGGTGCGCTCGACCGGGATGGTCGTGTTGTTGCGCAGCGCCGAATTGTCGCCCTTGTTGCCCGGCGCCAGCGCCACATAGCGCTGGCCGATCAGATTCTGGTACCGGACAAGGGCTTTGGTGTTGCCGTACACGGTCTGATCGCTCTGCACGATGAACGACACCTTGGCCTGGTGCTGTCCTTCGACCTCGATGCCGGTGACCTTGCCGACGCGCACGCCGGCCATCCGGACGTCGTCGCCCTCCCGTAGGCCCAGCACATCGGTGAAGATCGCCGAATAGCTGTGGGTGGAACCGTTCACGGTGCGCGCCAGCGTATTCCAGATGACCACGGTCACCAGGATCGAGACGAGGGCGAAGATACCGAACCCGATCAGCGGTTTGCGAATTCCTCTCATCAGCTGGCACCGCTTTCGGAAACTTGCAAGGTTCCACCCCTCAGGATCGAGCTCAGCAGCAGATATTCGGCAGTCGTCGGATCCCGGCCGAGCAGCGCGCTCATCGCGTCACGTCCGGTGTAGTAGGCGATCGGCCCCGCAGTGGGCTTCTGCCCGTCCGACGCCGGAGCAGCGGCCGGAGCCGGCTGCGGCGCGGGGGCCGCGGGCGCACCCGGCAGGCCCGGCAGCTGCGGGAACAGACCCTCCAACGGAGTTCCGGCGAACGGGTTGCCCGGCTTGGGCGCCTGCTGCGGAGCTGCCGTTTGCGCGGTGTCACCGGTCGTGACGCCCGGGATGGCGGGCAGGCCCGGCATCGGCGGCAGCTTCGGCAGTCCCTGCGACGCGTCCAGCGTGCGCGGCTTCAGCGCCGGTGTCGGCGGGCCGATATCGGAGACCACCGGGGCGGTGCCACAGCTCGGCCCCGCCATGTCGCCGTAGCGCGGGCAGTCGGACCGGTCGTACGGCTTGTACGGCGTGAAGGTCAGGCCCGCGTTCCAGATCATCTGCTGCTGCGGACCCCAGTGGAAGGTGGTGCTCAGCTTGCGGACCGACGCGTTCAGGTTCGCGATGGCCTGCGGGATCGCGTCGGGGTCCTCGGTGAGCGCCCCGAACATGTCGCCGGTGCCCGAGGTCAGCTGCTTACCGACGTCGGGGTTGCGGGCGAACAGGTTGTTGACCTTGTCGATGGTCGCCGAGGTGCCGGTGATGAGGCCTGCCAGCTCGCTGCGCTTGTCGGCGATGGTCTGCGCGGTCTTCACCGATTCCGACAGCGTCGTCATCAGATCCGGCGCGGACTGGTTGAGCGCGTGGAACGAGGCGGAGAAATCGTTCAGCGTGCCTTCCGGATCCGGCACCGCGGCGCGGACCTGGGTGAACCAGTTGTTCAGCCGCTCGACGGTGGAACCGGGTACCCGGCCGCTGCCGTCCAGCGCATAGGACAGGGTGCTCAGCACCCGGCCCAGCTGCATGGGGTCGATCTTGTTCAGGATCGTGCGGACCGTGGTGAGGGTGTCCTGCAGCGCGATGGTGCCCTGGCTGTGGTCCTCGGCGATCTGCGAGCCGGCCTTCAGCGAGGCGTTGTCGGGACCGTTGTAGACCAGTTCGACCGAGGTGACGGCGAACAGGTTGCTGGGGACCACGCGAGCGGTGACGTTGGCCGGGATATCGGAGATGTAGTCCGGCTTCATATTGATGTGCACCTGCTGCAGCTCGCCCTTGGCGGCCACCGACACATCCTTGACCGCGCCGACCAGCACGCCGCGGAACTTCACGTCGGCCTGCGCGGGCAGGCCGTCGCCGGTGGTGGTCAGATTGGCGGTGACCTCCACCTTCGGATTGAGAATGTAGCCCTTGTAGCGGGCCATCAGCAGCGTCAGCGCGGCGGCGATGACGACGATTCCGCAAACGCCCGCGATGAGCAGCTGCCGCATCGTCGGTCCGCGGCCACTCGGATCGATGATCATATTCAGGCCCCTATCCCGAGATCCTGATGCCCGGGTTCACGCCCCAGATGGCCAGCGTCATGAACAGGTCGGCGAAGACGACCGCGATGATGCAGAGCTTGATCGCCCGGCCCGCGGCCACACCGACGCCCTCGGGACCACCCGAGGCGAAGAAGCCGTAGTAGCACTGGATGAAGGTCGTGATCGCCACGAAGAGAATGGCTTTCAGCAACGACCACAGCACGTCGTGCGGTACCAGGAATTGATAGAAGTAGTGCTGGAAGGTGCCCGAGGCCGTGCCGCCGATGAACCCGACCGTGATGGAACACGACAGGTAGGCGACCGGCAGCGCCAGGCAGTACAGCGGCACGATCGCGATCATCGCCGCGATCATCCGGGTGCTGACCAGATAGGGCAGCGGCCGGATCGCCTGCGACTCCAGCGCGTCGATCTCCTCGGCGATGCGCATCGAACCCAACTGGGCGGTGAAGCGGCAGCCCGCCTGTGCGGCGAATGCGAGGGTGGCGAGCATGGGCCCGAGCTCACGGGTGGTCGCGAAGGCGGAAATCGCACCGGTCAGCGGGCTCAAGCCGAGCAGATTCAGCGAGGTGTAGCCCTGGATGGCGACGGTCATACCGCCGAAGGCACTGAGGATCAGAACCACGCCGATGGTGCCACCACCGACGATCAGGCTGCCGTTACCCCAGGTGACGTCCGAAAGCAGCCGCCAGACTTCCTTCGGATAGTGCTTGAGCGCCAACGGCATCGAGCCGATCGAGCGCAGAAAGAAGAAGACCTGGTGACCGACCCGCGCGAGCCAGTCCCGCGGGGCGCCGGCGGAGCTGCGGATCCGCTGCAGGGGCCGCAGTAGCGGCGGAACATAAGTTGACGACACCGGCTCAAACCATCTGTGGGGGGAACAGGGCGTTGTAGATCTGCGTGATGATCAGATTCGTGCCGAAGAGCATCAGCGCGGACAGCACCACGGCGGTGTTGACCGAGTTCGCGACACCGCCCGGGCCGCCGCGAGTGTTCAAGCCCGAATCACACGCGATGATCGCGGCCAGCAGGCCGAAGATCAGCGATTTGATCAACGCCACCAGCAAATCGCTGGTCACCGCGAACGACGCGAATGTGCCGATATAGGAGCCGGGTGTGCCGTTCTGGGCGAAGATGTTGAAGATGTAGCCGGTCAGGAAGCCGACGAAGATCACGAAGCCGCACAGCAGCACCGACACCAGCATGGCGGCGCCGAGCCGGGGGGCCACCAGTCGCCGCATCGGGTCGACACCCATGACCTTCATGGCGTCGATCTCCTCGCGGATGGTGCGGGAGCCGAGGTCGGCGCAGATGGCCGAGCCGACGGCGCCGGCGATCATCAGCGAGGTGACCAGCGGCGCACCCTGCTGAATGATGCCCAGCCCGTTGGCCGCGCCGATGAAGGACGTGGCGCCGACCTGCTGCGCGACCGAACCGACCTGAATGGAGACGATGACGCCGATCGGAATTGCGACCAGCAAGGTGGGGGCCGCTGCGACGCTGGCCATGAATGCGCACTGCCGCACGAATTCACCGAACGGGAAGCGACGACGGAAGATGGCGACGAACAGTTCCGCGACCGCCGAGAAGCCCATCGTGATCTGTCGACCGAAGGTCTCGAGAGACCGCTTGGGATGATCCTGCCAGTACGCCTTCGTCCAGTCCGCCGCGGCACTCATTCTCGATGGTGAACTAATTGCCCCCGACCCGTCCGGACCGTTGGTGACTTGCACTGGCTACCCCTCTCGACGCCGGTTACCCGCCCCGACGACTGTTTCGCTTGAGGCACCTTACTACGGAGTTAGGAAAAACACACCACAAAGTGTGGCTGTGGTCATAGACCCAGATCACGTTGGTTCCGGACCTGTGATCGGGCGCACCCGACTGGTATCGATCACAAAGAACACGACCATTTCCTAGAACACGTTCTAGTTTACTGATCGAATGTCCAACTCGAGATCCGATACCTGTTTTATCGGATTAAAATTCTCGTTATTAAGATTTGCCCCGAATACTGACGAAAGCCTATAGCGAGTACCCGCGAAACAGCGGTCGTCGTGAGCAGGTGTCGCATCTCGTCGGCCTCGCACGTGTCGTCACGCGGCCACGGCATCGATCCAGCAAACTGCATGCGCATACCGGGCGCGTTCGGGCCCGACAACTGCAAGGATGTAGTACGACAAGGCTGATATCGTGCGGACTTCCGACGTCTGGAGGGAAATGTTCAACAAACTCGTCAGGGCGGCTCATGCCGCCTTCGCCGTAGCTCTGGGCGCGGCGCTGCTCGGGACGGGCGCGGGGGTCGCGCAAGCCGGTCCCGGATCGCCGGTGATCGGCGGCGGCTCCGGCATCATCATCGACAACCAGTTCGAGTGCACCGTCACGACCATCGGGCACGACGCCGGTGGCCGCCTGGTCGGCCTGACCGCCGGTCACTGCGGCGAGGCGGGTTCCGAGGTGTGGTCCGAACAGGACCGCGGCGCGGGCGTGATCGGACATTTCGTCTATTCCAACCACGACCTGGACTATGCGGTCATCCAGTTCGATCCGGGTCACGTCACTCCGGTCAATCGCATCGGCAATGTGACGATCACCGGGATCGGGGCCCCGGCCCAGTTCCCCAGCATCATCTGCAAGGAAGGCCGGACCACCGGTAACACCTGTGGCCTGGCCTTCGGCGACGTCTTCCAGACCGACGAGACGTGGGCCGAGATGTGTGTCGTCGAGGGCGACTCCGGCGCCCCCGTCGTCATCGGCACCACTCTGGTCGGCATGGTGAACGCCTATCTGGCGGTGGCCTGCTTCGGGCCCGAGGTCGGCACCAACATGTCGGCGATCGTCAACGACATGAATGCGCACGGTGGCGCCGGGGCGGGCTTCGCGCCGATCTGATCGGCGGCACGACGACCCTGGTAACGGGCGGCGATTCGGGTATCACACCGGAGTCGCCGCCCGTTTTCCGTGCCCGGGGCGGGGTCGGCCGCGCGGCGCGGATCGGGTCGGCCGCCGCGGGGTGCGGTTATGGTGAGGGCTGCCGGCCCGAAAGGAGCACTCCGTGAAGGTGATGAGCGCGATTACAGGGTGGGCCGTCGCGGCCGGGGCCGCGGTGTGCTGGGCCACCGGCACCGCCTCGGCAACCGCCGTGCACTGCGATGCCGACCGCAACCGCGATATGACGATCGTCGCCGGTGCCACGGCGTGCCGGGCGATGGGCGACGATTCCGGGCACGCGCGGTCGGCGGGAATCGATGGCGTCGGCTATGCCAAGGCAACCGCCGGTGCGGTCGCCCTCGGCCTGGGCGCCGGCGGCGGGATCGGGGCCAGTGAGGGCGCCGCCGGACTGCCGGTCGCGGTCGGTATGGGCCCCGACGCCTTCGCCTTCACCTCCCTCGCCGCGGAGGATGTACCCGGCCGGATCGGACTCTCCTTCGCGATGAACGGCTCGCAGGCGCAGGTGGTCTCGGGTGAGCGCAGCACGGTCTGTCTCGGCTCGGCGGCGCTGGCATGGGATTCCCGAACGGGCGCGCTCTGTCTCGCGACGCCGATCGGGATGTGGCAGGTCCCCGCCGCACACTGAGCACGAGTCCCGGGCTGTCCTACCCTGGCGGGTAGGGGTAACGACGCCGCGGCATGCGGCGGCAGGAGGTCGACACACGGTGGATTCGGCACGATCGGAGCAGGCAGCCGAGGCGGAAGCGGCGCGCGTGGCGCAGGCCGCCGAGACCGACGACGCACCGGAGATGGTCATCGACCCGCGATTCGTGCCGGTCGTGCACCATTTCTTCCGGCTGTTCCCGCGACCCAACCGGGGCGGGGGCGCCTTCGCGATCTTTCTGCACGGGCAGCCCGTCGTCGATGTGTGGGCCGGATGGTCGGCGCCGGACCAGCGCTGGCAGTCCGACACGGTGGCGTTGAGCTTCTCCACCGGCAAGGGTGTGGTCACCACGGTGCTGCATCGGATCGCCGAACGCGGACTGGTCGATTACGACGCCCCGGTGGCCGAATACTGGCCGGAATTCGCCGCGAACGGCAAACAGGACATCACCGTGCGCGAGGTGCTCACCCATCGCGCGGGACTGCACAAGGTGCGCGGCCTGGCCGCCGACGCCGACGGCATTCTCGACTACGACGCGATGATCGCGGCGCTGGCGGCCGCCGAACCGGATCCGCGCCGGTTGCAGGGGTCGGGATATCACGCGGTCACCTTCGGCTGGCTGGTCGCCGAAATCGTGCAGCGCGCGACCGGCAAGCCGTTCACCGAGGTGTTGCGGCACGAGATCGCCGAACCGCTGCAGACCGAGGAGTTCTGGTACCGGGTGCCTGAATCCGAGCGGCACCGCATCGCCCGCACCTTCCCGCGGTTGCGAATCCCCGGACTGCGCTGGGATACCGCCTCGAAGGTCATCGCCCGCAGCCGCACGGTCGGTGCGATCGCCGAGGCCGGGATGCCGGCCGGCTTCGATGTGCTGGTCGGCGATCCGCGCGTCCACGACTCGGTGATGCCCGGGTTCAACGGGGTGTTCTCCGCTCGCGCCCTGGCCCGGATGTACGGCGCCCTGGCGAATGAAGGGCGGGTGCTGCTGCCGGACGAGACCTGGAGCCAACCGCTGCTGCGCCCGGAAACCATCGAGTACGTCAACCATGTGCAACGCAGCGAACATCGCGACTACGTGATCGGCGTACCCGTACCGTTCACGCTGGGATACCACCGGCCGCCGATCGCTTCCCGGCGTCCGCTGCGCCGGGCGTTCGGCCACTACGGCGTGGGTGGTTCCGGTGCGTTCGCCGATCCGGAATCGGGCATGTCGGTCGCCTTCGTCACCAATCGGCTGGGCAATTCGCTGAATACGATCGGCGACGGGCGCCTGGCCCGATTGGCCGCGGAGGCCCGCGCGGCACTCGGCTGACGGCGGCGCGCGGGGGCTTCGAACCCGGGGCCGGACTGTCTCGTGTGCTGGGTATGCGCGCAGCAACAGCAGGCCGGGACCGCACACCGCAGATTTCCGGCGAACGGGCCGCGCCCCGGCAGCCGCGGTGGGTCGCGGCGCACGCGCTGGCGGCCGGAATCGATTTCGATCGGTACTTCCGGCTGCGTCGCGCGCGCGACGGCGACCCGTTTCTGGTCCGCTTCCCTGGATTCGGCGCGGTATTGTTCACAGGAACACCCGGTGGCACAAAGGAATTACTCCGGTCGCCGATCGGAATTCTGCATCCGCCGCAACCGAATCCCATTGAACCGCTTATCGGTTCGGCCTCATTGATACTCGCTCGTGATCAGCGCCATCGCAACGACCGCACTGTGCTGGCGCCCGCATTTCATCGCGCCCGAATTGCGCAGTACGGCACGGTAATTCGGGACAGCACTCGCGACGAGCTCGTCGGCGCCGGCGCCGGTCCGGCGTGGCTGCCGGGGACGGTGATCGATGCGCAGGTGGCGGCGCGAGCGCTGACGCTGCGGGTGATCCTCACGCTGATCTTCGGCGCCGACGACCCGCTCCGGCGTGACACCTACACCGCGGCGGTCGGCGAATTCCTCTCCGCCTTCACCGGACCGCTGATGCTGGTTCCCGCCTTGCGGCGCAGCGCATTCGGCATGTCGCCGTGGGACAGATTCGCCCGGGCGCGCACCCGGCTGGACGCGTTGCTCGACGCCGACATCGGCGCGCGGCGGGCTACCGGTACGCCCGATGACGGCGCGCTGGGCGTGCTGTCGAGCGCCCGCTACGAGGACGGCAGCGGGGTGAGCGACGCCGATCTGCGCGAACAACTGCGCACCCTGTTGGTGGCCGGTCACGAAACCACTGCCACGAGTCTGGTGTGGGCGCTGTTCCGGCTACACCGCGACCGCGGCGTGCTGGCCCGGCTGCGCGCCGAACTGAGTGCCGTTGGGCCCGACGCAGATCCCGAGGAGCTGGCCGGTCTGCCGTATCTGAATGCCGTATGTCAGGAGACGCTGCGACTGCATCCGCCGGTGCCGATCGTGCTGCGGCGGTTGACCGGACCGCACACGGTGTGCGGAGTGGAATTGGCCGAAGGGGACACGATGGGGGTCGCGATTCCGCTCGTGCACTCGGATCCCGGTACGTGGGACGAGCCCGAGCGGTTCCGGCCGGAGCGGTTCCTGGACCGCCGGTACGGGCCGTTCGAATACCTGCCCTACGGCGGCGGCCATCGCCGCTGTCTCGGCGCCACCCTGGCCGACTACGAACTGCGGATCGCGCTCGCCACCATCGTTTCCAGAGTCGAGCTGTCGCTACTCCCGCGCTATCGTCATGGCCGAATTCCGCGCTCGGTGCCGCACAACATCGCGACCGGTCCACACCGCGGAATCCGATTCACTGTGGAGGGAATCCGCCACCCGTGAGGTGATTTGTCTCACAATGAGGTTTGCTGGGTATCGATCCGGCTCTCGTCCGCCCGTCCGGACCCCGAATCCGACTCGCCGATGCGAACGGGACTTTCACCCTGTCACCACTACGCCGGCGACCCGTGGTGACGCATCACACACGCGCGATGCGGACTTCATAACTGCCGGAACACAATTGGCCGATGCCCGCGAGAGATGTAGTAATGGATGCCGGGCCGGGGCCTGATTGACCATTCGCGCACCCGCGCGCGAATATTCCTGTGCGCCGTGGCGCGCGATCTAGGTGGGAGAGGACGAAACGGCTGTGCGCACCACAACCTGTCGGAAGCCCGTTCGGGACGAGACCAGCCTGTCCAAGCGGACCGGCCTGTTAGCCCTCGCGGTGACCTCCCTGGCGGTGACCGCCGCCGGTGCCATCGCGATGGCGCCCGCCTCGGCAGCGCCGCTGTGGCCCGGCGGACCCGACGTTCCCGGCGCTCCCGCTGTCGTGCAGGCGCCGCAGCCCGAACCCGGTGCCGCGCCGGTGAAGAACCCGCCGCCGCTGCCGCAGGCGAATTTCGCCGCGCCGAGCATCAGCCCCGGCGACGGCGACGTGGTCGGCGTCGCGCAGCCCATCATCATCAACTTCAAGGATCCGGTCGGCGACCACGCCGCGGCGGAGAAGGCCATCCGGATCACCTCCAGCAATGCCACGCACGGCCACTTCTACTGGCGCGGTGACAAGCAGGTGCGATGGCGGCCGGAGGAGTTCTGGCCCGCCAACTCCGACATCACCGTCGAGGCCGGCGGCACCAAGGTCGCCTACAAGGTGGGCGATGCGGTCGTCGCCACGGCCGACGACGCGACCCACATGATCACCGTCACCCGCAACGGCGAGGTCATCAAGACCATGCCGACCTCGATGGGCAAGAAGGACCACGAAACCCCCAACGGCACCTACTACGTCGGGGAGAAGAACCGGAAGATGATCATGGACTCCTCGACCTACGGGGTTCCGATCACCGATCCGCAGGGCTACAAGCTCGAGGTCGAGTACGCGACCCGGCTGTCCAACAGCGGCATCTTCGTGCACGCCGCCCCGTGGTCGCTCGCCCAGCAGGGTGTGTCCGACTCCAGCCACGGCTGCCTGAACGTCAGCACCGAGGACGCCCAGTGGTTCTTCGAGAACGCGCAGAAGGGTGATCCCGTGGTGGTGACGAATTCCACCGGAAACTTCAGCGCAGGCGACGGTATGGGCGACTGGAGCTGAACCGAAACGCTGTTCGGTAGCGGCCCCGGAGCGAATGCGCTCCGGGGCCGCTGTCGTTGCCGCCCCTCACCGCACGGCGCTGTCGCCGATTCCCGCCGCCGGACGCGCTCGGCCACTTAGTATTCGGCGCATGACCCGGGTGTCGGAGACCACGCTCCCCGCCGGGAGTTCGCGCACACCGTTCAGGCGCCCGGCGTCGGGATTTCACCGCGTGTTCGCACGAGAGCGGCAGGCTGCGAACGTGCGTCGACGGCCCGAACGGGTATTGCCCTCGAACCGGGCACGCGGGCTGCGCCACCGCCCGTGGGGCGACTACGGGCTGTTCCTGGTGCTGGTGGTGCCGAATCTGGTGCTGCTCGGGCTGTTCGTCTACCGGCCGCTGGTCGACAACATCCGGCTGTCGTTCACCGACTGGAATCTCGCCGAACCGTTCGCGCACTTCATCGGAGTCCGCAACTACCGCGAGTGGTGGACGCGGGCGGACACCTGGCAGATCGTCGGCAATACCGTGATCTTCACCGCCTTCGCGGTCGGCGGCAGTATGGTGCTGGGCCTCGCGCTGGCGCTGCTGCTGGATCGGAAACTGTTCGGCCGCAATGTGGTTCGCTCGGTGATCTTCGCGCCGTTCGTGATCTCCGGCGCGGCGGTCGGGGTGGCGTTCCAGTTCATCTTCGATCCCGGCTTCGGCCTGGTGCAGGACCTGCTGCATCGCATCGGCATCACGAATGTGCCGGATTTCTATCAGGATCCGCACTGGGCGCTGTTCATGGTGACGGTGACCTACATCTGGAAGAACCTGGGCTACACGTTCGTCATCTATCTCGCCGCACTGCAGGGTGTGCGGCGAGAACTGCTGGAGGCGGCCGCGATCGACGGCGCCGGACGCTGGACCACCTTCACCCGGGTATTGCTGCCGCAGCTGCGGCCGACGACGTACTTCCTGTCGATCACGGTCATGCTGAATTCGCTGCAGGTCTTCGACATCATCAACGTGATGACGCGAGGCGGACCACTGGGCACCGGTACGACCACCATGGTCTATCAGGTCTACCAGGAGAGCTTCCGCAATTTCCGTGCCGGATACGGTGCCACGGTCGCGACGATCATGTTCGTCGTGCTGCTGGTCATCACGCTGATCCAGGTGCGAGTGATGGATCGAGACGAATGACGAGCACTCGGAAACGCCTGGCGGCGATGGTTTTCGGTTACGCGGCGATGGTGTGCGTGCTGATCGTCGTCGGGGTGCCGCTGTTCTGGATTCTGATCACCTCGTTCAAGGCGCGGCCCGATATCTACACCCAGCCGGCGGTGTGGTGGCCGCGCAGTTGGCATCCGGAGAACTATCGCGAGGCGACGACCACGTTGCCGTTCTGGACGTTCCTGCGTAATTCGCTGATCGTCACCGCCGTGGTCTCCGCGGTCAAATTCGCGCTGGGCGTCTTCAGCGCCTACGGACTCGTCTTCCTGCGCTTTCCGGGTAAGACGCTGATCTTCCTCGCCGTCATCGCCGCGCTGATGGTGCCCAACCAGATCACCGTGATCTCCAACTACGCCCTGATCGCCCAGGTGGGGTGGCGCAATACGCTGCCGGGCATCATCGTGCCGCTGTGCGGCGTGGCGTTCGGCACCTTCCTGATGCGCAACCATTTTCTCTCCCTGCCCGTTTCGGTGATCGAGGCGGCCCGCATCGACGGCGCGAACTGGTGGCAGCTGCTGGTCCGGGTGGTGCTGCCCATGTCCGGCCCGACGATGGTGGCGTTCGCGGTGGTTACGCTCGTCAACGAGTGGAACGAATACCTGTGGCCGTTCCTGATGGCCGACGATGCCGGCGTTGCGACCCTGCCCGTCGGATTGACGCTGCTACAGAACACCGAAAATCCGAGCGTCACCAACTGGGGGCCGGTGATGGCCGGAACCCTGCTGACCATGCTGCCGATTCTGGTGGTGTTCGTGCTGCTGCAGCGGCACATGATCAAGGGCCTCACCACCGGTGCCGTCAAAGGCTGATTCGCTCGAGGAGAGTGCCGTGACCCGACCGCGCACACTGACCCGCCGCGGATTTCTCATCGCCGCCTCGGCGGCCACCGGTTCGGCCCTGTCGGCGTGTGCGGGGATGGGCGGCAGCACCGGAGCCGGCGGCGACCCGAACACGATCATCTTCTGGTCGAACCATCCGGGCACCTCGAAGAATCAGGAAACCGAGTTGATCAACCGGTTCCACGCACAGCACCCCGAGCTGACGGTGAAGCTGGTGGACGCCGGGCGCAACTACGAAGAGGTCGCGCAGAAGTTCAATGCCGCGCTGACCGGCGGCGCGCTGCCGGATGTCGTGGTGCTCTCGGACGTCTGGTGGTTCAACTACGCACTGAACAAGGCCATCGAACCGCTCGACGAACACATCGCCGCCGCGGCGGTACCGCTGGCGGACTACGTCGACAGCTTCGTGGACGACTACCGGTTCGACGACAAACTCTGGGCGCTGCCGTATGCGCGTTCGACGCAGATCTTCTGCTACAACCGCGGCCTGTGGGCCCGAGCCGGACTGCCCGACCGTGGCCCGCAGAGCTGGCAGGAATTCGACGAATGGGGCCCCGAACTGCAACGCGCCATCGGCGCGGGGAGGTGGGCGCACGGCTGGGGTGATGCCAAGAACTACCTGGCCTGGACGTTTCAGGGACCGAACTGGACCTTCGGTGGCGCCTACTCGGATCGGTGGACACTGAAGTTCTCCGATCCTCGCACGGCCGAGGCGGGAAACTTCCTGCGCGACATGATCAATCGCAAACGCTACGCCGCCATCCGCCCCCAGCTGGCCGTGGATTTCGGCACCGGAGTGGTGGGGTCGGCCATCACCTCCACCGGCGACATCAAGGGCATCGTCGCCAATGCGGCGGGCAAGCTCGACTTCGCCACCGCGTTCCTGCCGCATCCGAACGGGCCGGGATGCACCACCGGCGGTGCGGGGCTGGCGATTCCGTCGCGCATCTCCGACCAGCGCAAGGCCAATGCCGTGCGCTTCGTCGAGTTCATCACGAATCCGGTGAACACCGCCTACTTTTCGCAGGCCACCGGCTACATCCCGGTGCGCAAGTCGGCGGTCCGCGATCCGTCGGAACAGCAATTCCTCGCCGCCAACCGCAATTTCGCGACCGCCGTCGATCAGCTGCCGCTGACCCGCTCACAGGACTATGCCCGGGTGTTCCTGCCCGGCGCCGATCAGATCATCGGCACCGGGCTGGAACAGATCGGACTGCAGAACCGGGATGTGAAGTCGGCCTTCGCCGATATCACCGATCGCCTGCAGACCATCTACGACCGGCAGATCGAACCGAAGCTGCCGCGCTAGCTACCAGATCCGCACGCGCTCGGTGGGTTCCAGATACAACGTGTCACCCGGTTCGACACCGAACGCCTCGTGGAAACCGTCCAGATTGCGGACCACACCGTTGCACCGGAACTCCGGCGGAGAATGCGGGTCGACGGCCAGCCGGCGAATCGCCTCCTCGTCGCGCGCCTTGGTCCGCCACACTTGCGCCCAGCCGAAGAACACTCGCTGCAGGCCCGTCAGGCCGTCGATCACCGGCGGCTCGGCACCGCCGAGGGCGATCTTGTAGGCCTCCAACGCGATCGAGAGCCCGCCGAGGTCGCCGATGTTCTCACCGATGGTGAATTCGCCGTTGACGGTGTGACCGGGCAGCGCCTTCGGTTCGAACTGGTTGTACTGATCGATCAACGCCTTCGTGCGCTTACCGAACTCGGAGCGATCGGTTTCGGTCCACCAATCGACCATATTGCCGTCGCCGTCGTATTTACTGCCCTGATCGTCGAAGCCGTGCCCGATCTCGTGCCCGATCACGGCACCGATGCCGCCGTAGTTGGCGGCGTCGTCGGCGTTCATGTCGAAGAACGGCGGTTGCAGAATCGCCGCGGGGAACACGATCTCGTTCATGCCCGGGTTGTAGTAGGCGTTCACCGTCTGCGGCGTCATGAACCATTCGCCACGATCGACCGGACCGCCGAGCTTGTTCAGATCGCGGTCGTGGTCGGCGGCGTAACCGCTGCGGTAGTTCTCCACCGGATCGGCGGGATCGACACGGACCGCGGAATAGTCGCGCCAGGTGTCGGGGTAACCGATCTTGGGGGTGAAGCGCTCCAGCTTGGCCAATGCGGCCTCGCGGGTCTGCGGGCTCATCCACTCCAGTTCGCTGATGTTGCGGCGGTAGGCCTCGATCAGATTCGCCACCAGCTCCTGCATGCGCTGTTTGGCCTCGGGCGGGAAATGTTCGGCGACATAAATTTTCGCCACCGCTTCGCCGAGCAGATCCTGCACCAGCGATACGCCGCGCTTCCAGCGCTCGCGATTCTCCTGGGCGCCGGTGAGGGTGCGACCGTAGAAGTCGAAGCTCTCCTCGACCACGGCGGCGGTCAGGTACGGCGCTCGCGCCCGCAGCACCCGCCAGCTCGCCCACGCCTGCCAGTCCTCGAGCGGCTCCGCGGCCCAGACCTGCGCGAAGGTGCGCGCGTAATCGGGCTGGCGCACAATCACTTCGGCGAACAACTCGGGTCCCGAGGCCGAGACGCCCTCGGCCAGCGCCTCGGTCCACGCGGCCCAGTCGAATTCGGGATTCGCGGCGGCGAGGTCGGCGAAAGTGGTGAGGTTGTAACTCAATTCGGCGTCGCGGCGGCGCACCACGTCCCAATGTCCGGCGGCCAGTTTGCGTTCCAGTTCGAAGACGCGCTGCGGGTCGTAGTCGATCGCGGCCAGCTGGAACATGCGCCGGATGTGCTCGACGTATTTGGTGCGGATCTCGGCGTAATCGTCGTTGCGGTAATACGATTCGTCCGGCAGCCCGAGTCCGGACTGGGTCAGGTTGATCAGATAGCGCTGCGAATTCTTGTCGTCGGTATCGACGTAGGCGCCGACCGCCCCGCCCACACCGGTGCGTTGCAGCCGGCCCAGCAGCGCGGCGAATTCGGCGCGATCGCTCACCTCGCGCACCGCCGCCAATTCCGCGGCGATCGGGGTGAGCGCGGCGGCCTCCACCGCCTCCTCGTCCATGAAGCTGTTGTAGAGATCGGCGATCTTGCGCGCCTCTTCCTCGTCCGGCACCGAGGCTGCGGTTCCGGCCGCCAGATCCTGGATGATCTTCTTGACATCCAGTTCGGCCTGGTCGTAGAGGGTACGGAACGCTCCGTCGACCGCGCGATCGGCGGGAATGTCGTACGTGTCCAGCCATTTGCCGTTGACGTGCGCGAACAGGTCGTCCTGCACCCGCACAGCGTCGTCGCGATAGGTCAGATCGATGCCCGAGGGAGTCGTCACGTCGAAAGTCACGACCTCCAGTATGCCGACGGCGGCGGCGCGCCGCCGCCGCATTCACCCCTGCGCGGCGGTCGCCACCGGGATGCGGTCGAATTCCCCGTCACGCGCGCCGGCCAGGAACGCCTGCCACTCGCCGGGGGTGAAGGACAGCTCGGTGGTGCCGTGGACCAGTACCGCGGCGCCGTCCGCGGCCGGGCGAACGTGCAGGTCACCCTCGCTGCCACCGTGCACGACCGTGCGGAGGAATGCCATCCAGGCGGGCGCGCCGACGGTGATCACCGGCTCGAGTTCGGGGCTGTTCGCGGGGTCGCGGCGGTATTTGCTGTCGCGGATCAGCACCGCGTCACCGTCGAACCGCACCTCGACACACTGATTGCCGTTGTTGGTGCGCGTGGAGGTGAACCAGGACGTGATCTCCGGCCGGTACCTCGCGGGGGTGGGCATGGGCAGGAGTTTACACAGCTGCGTATTTCTCGATCAGCGCCAATGACTCTGTGCGAGTGAGGGATTGATCGAGCGCTCGCACGAATGCGAACGCCAGATCGTGCACCTGGTCGGGATGGTCGACCGGTCCGCCGAAGACGGCGCTCTCGGCCCAGCCGAAGGTAGGCAGGTGCTCGGAGGCGAAGTCCAGCAGATGAAAACTCGCCCCGCCGAGGATCGCGCCGTCGGGAGCCGCGAACGGGATGACCCGGATGTCCACGTTCGGCCTGGTGCGCAACAGCCCGGCCAGATACTCCAGCTGCGCGCACAGCACGGCCTGCCCGCCGACCTGCTGCAACAGCGTCGCCTCGCCGACCACCGCGGTGAGCGCGACCGGGTCGTGTCCGTGCAACCGCTTGCGGCGCCGCATCCGCATCGCGACCAGCTGTTCGATCTGCGCCGGGCGGATCATCACATCCGCGGCGATCAGCGCCCGCGCATACGCCTCGGTCTGCAGCAGGCCCGGAATCACGAGGCTGTCGTAACTGCGGATACGGTCCGCGCCGTATTCCATCCCGTAGTAGCGCTGTAGTTCCGGCCCGATCAGCCCCGATCGCGTCCACCAGCCGCGCTCTCGCCCGGCGGACAGCAGTGCGAGCAGTTCCGCGCGTTCCTGTTCGCCGACCGCGAGCAGATCCAGCACCGGGCCGATGGTGTTGGCGGTCAGCACCCGGCGGCCCTTCTCGACATGCGACCAATTGGCCGGGGTGAAGCCGACCGCGCGGGCGAAGCCGGCGGAATCGAAGCCACGTTGTTCGCGAAGTTCGCGCAGGCGAAGGACCAATTCCCACCGAGCGACCACTGGCGAGGGAGGGGCCATGCGGGCAGATGCTACGCCGGCCGCCGCGACACGCCCGTGACTATTGTCATTTCAACTGTACGGCGATACGGTCTGCGTATCGGTGGCACTGCACTCGACGACGAGACGAGGTTCGCCATGAGCACGCGCGACCCGATGGCCGGCGCGATCGAACCGAATATCACCACCATCACCACCGCGCCGCGCGCTGTCACCCAGGAAGCGCTGGTCCGCTGTCGTCGCTACCGCAAAGAGAACGGGCTCTACGGGATCGTCGAACCGGTACGAGGTCGCATCCTGTTGGAAATAGGCCCGGTCGGCGCGATCACCGTGCCGGCCGCCCTCGGAGCCCCCATTCGCGAATACCTCACCGTGCGTGGACATCGCGGGCCGATCATCGGACATCCGCGATCGGCACGCTGGACGTTTCTCACCGGACATGTCGACGAATCGGCCACCGACGCCGCGATCGCTTCCGATATGTTCCATCGCTGCGCCGCACTGGTAGCCCCGGGCACCACCATCGTGCTGCCCTCACCCGCCGACGAACGCACCGGATACCGGGGGTGGATCGATTCGCCGCACAGCGACTACCGGCCGGAACTGGCCGAGGTGCTCACCGCAACCCGCCAGTGCCGGCCGGACCCGTACTGACCCGGCCTATCAGGAGGTCGGCCGCGGGCTCAGCGTCACGCTGTACTTGTTCTCCAGCGTCTGATTCCAATCACGTTGGCACTGATCGATCTTCGACTGATCGCCGTTGGCCTTGTTCACGCAGTCGAGGAAATCCTTGCCGCCGTTGTTGACGAAGAAGTTGACCCCGATCGCGGCGATCACGATTCCGGCGATGAGCCCGAGCAGGCCCAGCACCAGGCCGGCCATCGCCATACCACCCCCGGCCGCGGTGCCGCGCCGAGCCTTGACCGTCGCGATGATGCCGAAGATCAGGGCGACCAGGCCGAACAGGATTCCGCCCACCACTGTCCAGCAGGTCAGCAGGGCGATGATGCCGAGGACCAGCGCCGTGATGGCCAGCCCCTTGCCCTTGGGCTGCTCCCACGTGCCCTGTCCCGGCGGGCCGGGGTAGCCGCCGGCCGGCGGCGGGGGATATCCGCCCGGATACTGTCCAGGCTGCTGGCCGTACTGCCCCGGCTGCTGGCCGTACTGGCCGGGTTGTTGTGGGTACTGCCCCGGTTGCTGGGGATATTCGCCGGAGTGGCCGGCATACTCGCCGGAACGACCGGGGTACTCGCCCGAGCGTCCGGGCTGTTCGCCGCCCGACTGCGGATACGGTTCCGGCGGGGGATAGTTCCCGGGCGGTGGATTCTCGGTCATCGCTGTCCTCTCCTCGGACGCACGGGCCCTCGACGGCCGCGTCTGCCGACTCTATTGGCCGCCGAGACGTGCGTGCATTTCCCACACCAGGACTTCCGCCGGAACTTCGGCGACGATGCGCTGCCCGCCACTGCGCGTCATCCGCACCGCGTCGCCCTCGTAGAGGATTCCGACCCCCTCCATCTCCACCTCGCCGCGGGCGACGAAGACATGCAGGTAGGGCGCCTCGGGCAGGGTGATCGCCTGCCCCGCACCGGTTCCCGCCGCGCCGGGCATGCGCCCGACGTGCAGGGCGGAATGGCTGCTGCTGATCGCGATCGCGGTTCGATCGCGGTAACGCGGCATCCCCGTGGCGACCGTGATCAGGCCGCCGCGGTTCAGTTCGTCGTCGATTTCCAGTTGTTGATATCCCGGAGTAATTCCCGGCTCGTCCGGTACTACCCACATCTGCACGAAATGAACCGGCTCGGAATGCGGAGACGTGCCGCCCTGTTCGGGCGGCAGTCGCCACGAATCATTCTTTTCCGAATGCAGAATTCCGGTTCCCGCACTCATTCGCTGCGCCAATCCGGGATAGATGACACCGGCATGTCCCAGCGAATCCTGATGCACCAGAGAACCGTTCAGAACCCAGGTGACAATTTCCATATCGCGATGCGGATGAGTTTCGAATCCCTCACCCGGCAACACGATGTCCTCGTTGTTCACCAGCAGCAGCCCGTGATGGGTGTTCTCCGGATCGTAATGCTCGCCGAACGAGAACGAATGCTTCGAATCCAGCCATGCCACACGGGTTTTCATGCGATCGCCAGCGCGATGAACATCGATGTGTGGTGTCGTGAGTGTGGACAACGGGGGTCCTCCTCTCGAGCTGCTGTCGAGGCCGCCGGGTAGATTCTACCGTGGCTGTGCACCGGCCCCGCACATTGATCCGGAGGTGAACCGAAATGCGACCCGACGCTGCGCGGCGGGCCGCCGTGGCCGCCGCCGTCCGCCGGCCCGGAATGCCGCGGCTGGCGCTGATCCGGTTCTCCGGACAGTTCGGCGACGGAATGTTTCAGGCCGCACTGTCGGGAGCGATTCTGTTCAATCCCGAACGTGCCACGGATCCGCTGGCGATCGCGGGCGGGTTCGCGGTGCTGCTGCTGCCGTATTCGGTGATCGGGCCGTATGCCGGAGCGATGCTGGACCGCTGGGACCGCCGGATGGTGCTGCTGGTCGCCAATGCGCTGCGCGCGGTGCTGATCGTGGTGACCGCCGTCGGACTGTGGGCCGGAATCCGGGATACGCCGCTGTTGCTGCTGGCGCTGGCGGTGGTCGGGATCAGCCGCTTCGTCCTGGCCGGTATCTCGGCGTCGCTGCCCCGGGTGCTGGAACAGCGCTGGCTGGTGCCGATGAATTCGGTCCTGGCGACGGTGGCATCGGGATGCGCCGGTGCGGGAGCCGCGGTCGCGGTGGCGATCATCGGCGCGATGGGAGCGGGCGATGTCGCGAGCGCGGTGGCGGTGGCGGCCAGTGCCTGCGGGTCGGTGATCTCGGCCGTGGCGGCGATCGGTTTCGCGCGACGCCGACTCGGACCCGAACATCGCATAGAGACACCCGGGCGCAGTGCGGCCGCCGAATCCGTGCGGGCCGTGCTGACCGGTCTGCGCACCGGTGCCCGGGCGGTCGCCGAATCACGGGATTGCACCACCGCGATGATCGGCGTCGGCACCCACCGCATCGTCTTCGGTGCGAACACCCTGCTCATGGTGCTGGTTTTGCGTCGTCCCAACGAATCCGGGATCTCGGCCGGTTCGGGACTGGTCGGCTTCGGGGTCGCGATCACCGCGGTCGCCGCGGGCATGCTGGCCGCCGCGGTACTGACGCCGCTGCTGATTCCGCGGCTCGGGCGCCCGCGCACGGTGGTCGCCGGTCTGTCGGCGGCGCTGCTGGTGCAGGCGACACTGGTCCCGCCGATCACCGTCGCCACCGGTGCGGCCGAACACCGTGCCCATCAACTGTTGCTGGTGGGCGCGTTCCTGCTCGGCTTGGCCGGGCAGATGGTGAAACTGACCGGCGACGCCACCCTGCAGATCGATGTCGACGACGCCCGGCGCGGACAGGTATTCGCCCTGCAGGACACGATTTTCAACATCACGTTCGTGGTCGCCGTCGCGGTGACGGCCCTGATCATTCCCGCCGACGGCCGTTCTCTCGGCGTGGTGGCGGCCGGCGCCGGACTGTATGCGCTGGGTATCGCGGCGATCGCGGTCAACAGTCGCCGGTCTGCGCCACGCGGTTCCGGATGTTCGCAGACGCATCCCGAGTGATCGGTTAGATTGTTAGCCGCTGTGCTCGGTCCCAGCTGATGCGGTGACTGACAGTGCATGTCACCAGCGGTGCGAGTGGTAGTCGAGGAGTGCGGTGTTCGGGAACAACGCGACGGGGAGAGCGGCTGCCGATCGACCGGCGGCGGCGCGCGGCTCCACCCGCACCGGAAAGCGATGCGCCTCGGCAATTTTCACGCCTGCGGTCACCGGACTGCTGTTGTTCGGCACGGTCGCCCCCGTCCCGGCCTCGGCCGAACTCGCGCCGTGGGCGCCACCGCCGAAGAATGCCTGCGGCGAAACGGGATTCGATCCGCTGGCCCGCCAGCCCGATCCGAATGCGCCCGCGCCGCCGATCCTTCCGCCGCGAATCGACATTCCGGTGCCGGTGCCCGAGATCGTGCCCGTGCCGGTGCCGGGCCCGCGACCGGACAACACCCGCATCGTGCCGCAGCCTCTGCCCGCGGACCCGTGCCGCAACCCGTGCCCGGATATTCGCGATACGCCGAAACCACCGCCGGCCGAGGACCCTTCCGCGCCGGGCGAGCCCGCACCGGACTCCGGTTCGGCATCCGGCTCGAACGGTGCCTCGAACAACGGCTCGGGCACCGGTTCCGGGTCCGGCTCCGGCACGGGCTCGGGGTCGAATTCCGGTCCGTTCAATCTGCCGAACATCAACATCAATCCGGAACCCGAACCGATCCCGATCCCGATTCCCGGGGGCGAGCCGCCCGCACCGGAAACCCCGCCGCATCCGGTGCACCCGTCGATCGACCCGGGCGCGGTCGTCGAAGCACCCGCACCGCGCACGGTCGAGAACGTGAAGCTGGTCAATCAGGTGACCGGCCACGGCTCGGTCAACCGCACCGATATGCGCTGGCAGGTCGACGGGACCGACCTCGGCATCATGTGGGAGACCAAGCCCGGCCAGGTCGCGGTGGTGTTCGGCGACACCTTCGGCAAGGGCTGGGAGTACGGCCAGGTCGGCGGACCGGACTGGCGTTCGAACGTGCTCGGCTTCAGCTCCGAACAGGACCTGTCCAAGGGCCTGATCATCGACGACATGGTGCAGGACAGCCGCTGCCACGCCGCCGAACTGCTGAACAGTCGCAAGATCAAGAACTTCGAGACCACCGTGATCCCGACCTCCGGATTCGCACTCGGCGACCGGCAGTACATGAGCTACATGTCGGTCAATCACTGGAGCAAGATTCCGGGGATGTGGTGGACCAACAACGGTGGTCTGGCCTATTCCGACGACGGCGGCAGCACCTGGGTCAAGGATCAGTACGCCAAGTGGGACAACATGTTCGGCATCGATCGCTTCCAGGTCACGACGATGGTGCCGCACGGCGACTACGTCTACATGTTCGGCACGCCCAACGGCCGCATCGGCATGATCGGCCTGGCGCGGGTGCCGAAGAAAGAGGTACTGAACAAGTCCGCGTATCAGTACTGGGTCGACGGGACCTGGGCGCCGGCGCAGGAGAACCGCGCGACGCCGCTCATACCCGGCATCGCGGGCGAACTGTCGGTGCGCTACGACGACTCGAGCAAACAGTGGCAGATGGTCTACCTGGACCCGGCTCGGCATGCGATCGTGCTGCGCACCGCGACCGAACCGCAGGGGACCTGGACCGACGGCACGCTGCTGGCCGATACGAACGACTACCCGAAGGCCTACGGCGGATTCATCCACCCCTGGTCGACGGGTAAGGACCTCTACTTCACGATGTCGGCCTGGGACAGCTACAACGTCTACCTGATGCACGCGACGCTGAACGACCCGGAACCCGCCGATCCGTAGGTCCGCGCCGCCGTCCGATCGGAAAATGTCATCCACAGCCCCTGGCGTATTCACCGGCGGCCAGTACTCTCGAATCAATCATGGCCACCTATTTCGATCCCAAATCCTGGTCGCCGTCGCGGGCAGTGGACCTCGGCCGGCGGCTGTTCGACCCGGAGTTGCTGGATCAGTGGACGGCTTTCACCACCGCCTGGCTCGACCCGGTGGCGGATCTCGGTGCGGGTACGGTCACCGCACTCATGCCGGATGTGCTGATGACGCTGCTCAGCGAGGGGATTCTGAGTCGCTTCGGCGGCCGGGAGGTCACCGCGACCCTGCTCGGACACGATCTGACCGCGATTCTGCAAACCCTCAAGGTGCGCCGCCGCGGCGCCCACTTCCAGACCAAAACGGTACTTACCGAGCTGCGCTGGAACGGGCATCCGATCGAGGAGATGACGGTGATCGCGCACGGGGTGCGGCTGATCCCGGGCGTCCCGACGAAGGTGCGCACCGCGGGACTCGACGTCACCGGCACCGTGACGACCGTGGCCCTGGTCGAGTGGCTCAACGAGAAGCGGCTGGACTGGCGGTTCGAGGTGCATCCGAGCGGACTGATCAGCGCGCGTCATCGCACCCGGAAATTCCAGGCGCTGGTCGACGCCGCGATCAGTGACAACCTCGTCACGATCGCGGTCCATCAGGCCGCCTGGTCGGGCGTCCGGGTGCCGCGGCGCTGGGTGACGGTGGCGCCGGTCACCCTCTCGGACCTGCCCAACGACGTACGCATCGTGCGGGCCGACCGGCAGGGCGACCGGGTGCATTTCCGGCTCGAACTGTCGCAGATCACCGGCTCGTTCGACCTCGGGCAGATGCGGGCGGCGATCGTCGCCGGCACGACGCTGATCGTGTTCTGAGGCGTTTCGGTCCGCCGATTCCGGACGCTATTGTCCGCCGGCGTTCCACCATTCGAGCAGCGCGGCCTCGGCCTCGTCGCGAGTGAGCGGGCCGCGATCCAGCCGCAGTTCCTTCAGATAGCGCCAGGCACGGCCGACCTGCGGCCCCGGCTCCAGGCCGAGCAGTTCCATGATCGCGTTGCCGTCCAGATCCGGGCGCACCCGCTGCAGATCCTCCTCCTGCTGCAGGCGCTCGATCCGGGCTTCCAGGTCGTCGTAGGTCGAGCGCAACAGTGCGGCGCGGCGCTTGTTGCGGGTGGTGCAGTCGGCGCGCACCAATTTGTGCAGCCGCGGCAGCAGATCGTCGGCATCGGTGACGTAGCGGCGCACCGCCGAGTCGGTCCACTGGCCCTTGCCGTAGCCGTGGAACCGCAGGTGCAGATATACCAGCCGCGCCACGTCCTCGGTGAACTGCTTCGGATATTTCAAGGCGCGCATGCGCTTTCGCACCATCTTCGCGCCGACGACCTCGTGGTGGTGGAAGCTGACGCCGCCGCCGGGCTCGTTGCGCTTGGTCGGCGGTTTGCCGATGTCGTGCAGCAGCGCGGCCCAGCGCAGCACCAGATCCGGATCGCCCTGCTCCTGGTCGATGGCCTGGCGCAGCACGGTCAGCGAATGCTGGTAGACGTCCTTGTGTTGATGGTGTTCGTCGATCTCCAGTTTCATCGCCGGAACCTCGGGCAGTACGCGTTCGGCCAGCCCGGTCTCGCACATGATGTCGATGCCGTCGGTCGGATGTTCACCCGCGATCAGCTTGTCCAGTTCGGTACGGACCCGCTCGGCGGTGATGCGGCGGATCTCGTCGGCCATCAGCGCGATCGCCACTCGCACCCGCGGCGCCACCTCGAAGCCGAGCTGGGAGACGAAGCGGGCGGCGCGCAGCATGCGCAGCGGATCGTCGTTGAACGAATCCTCCGGCGCCGCAGGCGTATCCAGCACTCCGGCCAGCAGTGCGTCCATGCCGTCGAGCGGATCGACGAATTCCAGTTCACCGGCCCCGCCGATGCGCACGGCCATGGCGTTGACCGTGAAGTCGCGGCGAACCAGATCGCCCTCGAGGTTGTCGCCGAAGGTCACCTCCGGGTTGCGGGAGACGCGGTCGTAGCTGTCGCTGCGGAAGGTGGTGATCTCCAGCTGCCAGCCCGATTTCGACGCGCTCACCGTGCCGAACGCCAAACCGCCGGTGTCCCACAGGTTGTCGGCCCAGCCACGCACGATCTCCTGCACGACCTCGGGCCGCGCGTCGGTGGTGAAGTCCAGATCGGTGCCGAGCCGGCCCAGCACCGCATCGCGCACGCTACCGCCGACCAGGTACAGCTCGTGCCCGCGCGCGGCGAACAGGCCGCCCAGCGGAATCAGCACATCCGAGAGCCGGCCCAGGGTGATCGCCGCCGCGGCAAGCAATCGCGTCCGGCGATCATGGTCGGGGTCGGACACGGCCCTTCCTTTCACTTGTGTGCCGTCCTCCACTTCTGCGTCAACGGACTTCGGCGAAACCACGGAAACGCAGCTTAGTTGGTACGCACCCGCCGGTACCCGCCCGGACCGGCCGGACGACACCACCGCGGCGCGGCATGACACTCGGCATCGAACACGTTCAGTGCATCGATCCGGCGCGGCTAGACTGACCCGGTGTCTCCGGCCGATCGCGCGAACAGTCGACGCCGCCAGCCCCGGCGCCGCGGTTCGGCCGGTAATGCGGCGAAGCCTCGCATGCGCACCGTCCGGGAAACCTCTGCGGGCGGATTGGTCGTCGACGGACTCGACGGCCCCGCCGAACAGCGCTGCGCCGCGCTCATCGGGCGCACCGACCGCCGCGGCCGGCTGCTGTGGTCGCTGCCGAAGGGCCACATCGAGGAGGGGGAGACGGCCGAGCAGACCGCCGTCCGGGAGGTCGCCGAGGAAACCGGTATCAACGGCCGGGTGGTCGCGGAACTGGGAAGCATCGACTACTGGTTCGTCACCGAAGGCCGTCGGGTACACAAGACCGTGCACCATTACTTGATGCGGTCGTTGGGGGGTGAGCTCTCCGATGCCGACGTCGAGGTCACCAAGGTGGCCTGGGTGCCGTTGAGCGAACTCGATTCCCGGCTCGCCTACGCCGACGAGCGGCGTCTGGCCGAGGTCGCGAATCGGCTGATAGATCGGATGGAGAGCGGCAGACAATGACGCGTGCGAGTCGCAGTGGGCACCGCTGGGTGCTGCTGCTCGTCTCGCTGGCGCTCGCCGTATTGAGCGTGCCGTCGGCCGGGTCGAGCCATGCGCAGCCCTCCGGGTCGGGAGGTTCGACCGCCGCGCCGAAATTCCTCAAGCTCACGCTCGATTCGGTGTCGCCGAGCACGATCACCACCACCAGCGATTCCGTCCTCGCGCTGACCGGCACGGTGACCAACATCGGCGATCGCGTGGTGGACGACGTCAGCGTGCGGGTGCAGCGCGGGGCGGCCATCGCCGAACCCAGCGAATTGCGGTCCACGCTGCGTCAGGATCAATCGAATTTTCCGGTCAGCGCACAGTTCCAGGACGTCGCCGACCAGCTGGGGCCCGGGCAGCGCAAACAGTTCACCCTGCGGATCGGGGTGCGCGAGGGCATGTCCAACGCGGCCGCCAATCCGCCGGTCACCGACTCGCTCGGCATCACCGAACCGGGCGTGTATCCACTGCTGCTGAATGTGAACGGCGAACCGGCCTACGGCAATCAGGCACATCTCGACGATGCGCGGTTCCTGCTGCCGGTGCTCGGCCTGCCCGCCCTGCCGAACGGCGCCGATGCCGCCGCGGAGGGCGCACAGCCGGTTCCGGCCGCACCGCAGCCGCCGGTGGCCACCACCATGCTGTGGCCCCTGGCCGATCGGCCCCGCATGGTCGCGGGCATTCCCGGGTCGGTGGACGGCAAGGCGCTGCTCACCGACGACGAACTGGCCGGCGAGCTCGCCGCGGGTGGCCGCTTGGATCAGCTGCTCTCGGCGCTGGAGTCGGCGCTGCGGCCCGACCCCTCGCACGATTCCGGCCGCTCGGGCGCCGGGCTGGCCGGATCGCTGTGCCTGGCCGTGGACCCGGATCTGCTGCTCACCGTGTCGAGGATGACCGAGGGATACCGGGTGCTGGCCTCGCCGTCGGATCCGGACGGGCCGACACGCGACGGAACCGGACCGCAGGCCGCTCGGACCTGGCTCGACCGGCTGCGTGCGCTGGCGCCGACGATGTGCACGGTGGCGCTGCCGTTCGCGCAGGTCGACCCGACCGCGTTGGCCGGCGTCCACGATGCCGATCTGGTCGCCCGCGCGATCACCGCACCCGCGGATATCGTCGATTCGCTGCTGTCGGTCAAATCCGTGCGCGGTGTGAGCCTGCCCGCCTCCGGAGCCATCGGAGCCGATGCCGCGGCCATGCTGACCGAGCGCGGTTTCACGACCGCCGTTCTCTCGGGAAATGCCGTGGCCGAGGGCGGTTCCGTCAGCGCCGCAACGGGTTCCGGGCGCGGCGAGGCGACGGTGCGCAGTACCGCCTCCGTCGCCGCGGATATCGCACCGGTGGTGCCGGAGATGGTTCGCCTGCCGGCCGCCGCGCCGGCCAAACCCGAACTCACGCCGCCGGCGCCCGATTCCGGGTTGAGGGTCGCCACCTTCGACATGTGGTCGGCGACCGCGCTGGCCGCGGTCGGATCGAATCCGCCGACTCCGGCGTTCACTCCCGACCGGGTGCGTTACGCGGTCACCAACGACTCCCGCACCGCTCGACTGCAGGACGCACTGGGCGCGCTGACCTGGCCGGTGCTGAATACGACCGAGACCCGCCCCCGGGCGACCCTGCTGATGCCGCCGCAACAGTGGGGCGCCGACCGCGACGAGGCCGGAGCGTTGCTCTCGCATCTGGAGCTGATGTTCCGCAGCGGTTTGGCCACACCGCGTTCGTTCGCCGATCTGCTGGCCCAGCCGGTCGATCCGCGCCCGTACGACCTGGACTACTCCGGTGATGCGGTGGCGCAGGCGGTGCCGGACCAATTCGTCGCGCCGGTCGGGCAGCAGGAACATCGGATCGACGATCTGATGAGCGCCCTGGTGGAGATCCCTCAGCAGGAGCCGACGCCGCGGACGTTCCTCACGCCGCTGCGCGACGATCTGATCCGGGTGCTGACGCTCTCGGATCGCACCGGCACCGATTCGCAAGCCGATACCGTCGCGCAACGACGACTCGAACAGACCACCCGGACCATGGACGGTTTGTTCTCCTCGGTGAGTGTGCTGCCGCCGGGCGGGGTCTACACGCTGGCCTCGGAGCAGAGCCCGTTGCTGCTGGTCGCACGCAACGATCTGCCGGTCGCGATCCGGATCCGGTTCAAGATCGGGGCGCCCGCCGAGACGAATATCACCGATATCGGTGAGCAGCAGCTTCCGGCGGAGGGTACTCGGTCGTTCCAGATCCCGACCAAGGTGAGCGACAGCCGTAACCTGGTGATTCCGATATCCCTTACCACACCGGCCGGAGTGCCTCTCGGCAACGCCACCTCGGTTTCGGTACGTTCGAACGCTTACGGTCAAGCGTTGGCGATAATTACCGCATGTGCCGGTGCACTGCTGTTCCTGCTCGCCGGTCGCCGCTTGTGGCGCCGCTTCCGGGGACAGCCGGATCCGGCCGACAAGGGTTTGGACCCCGGAAAACGACGCAGGCTGAACCGATACCTGCGCGCCCGCAAACGAGTACTGCAGGAAGAGGAGGCACAGTGAGCAACAATCGCGCAGCGGCTTACTGTGCCGACCGGGTGCGGGTGTCCCGCAGGTCACGCGGCACAGTGAGCAACAATCGCGCAGCGGCTTACTGTGCCGACCGGGTGCGGGTGTCCCGCAGATCGCCGGGCACAGTGAGCAACAATCGCGCAGCGGCTCGTTGTGCCGACCGGGTGGTTCACAGGCCGGCCCGAATGCCGAGCAGACCGGAGGTCCGGTGACCGAGTACGACGGCCCCGTCGTGCCCGATCAGGCCGACGACGAGCAGTTTCCGCGACGCGCACCCGCCGCGCCGTGGGAGCGTGGACCGCGTCGGCTGAGTCCCGATCCCTCGATGCCGCCCTCGGGCGCCAACGGTGTCGTGCCCAACGGCGCGCCGCCGCATCGCTTGCCGAACGAGGCCCGCCCCGATCCGGCCGATCCGCGGCGACCGCTCAGCGGCCCGATTCCACAGGTACCCCCGGCCGGCCGGATGCCCGGCCCGAACGGGGCCCGGCCCACACCGCCGCCGCGCCGGCAAACGCCGCCCAGCGCACCCATGCGCCCGATACCGGGTGCCGTCCCGCGCCAGGTTCCGCCGGGAGCAGCGCCTCGTCCGGGACCGCCGAACCCGCCCGACGGGTCCCGGTATCCGGGCCCGCAGAATCCACCGCGCCGGCAGAGCCCGCCGAGCGCGCCCATCCGCCAGACGCCGCCGAATGCGCCGCGCCCGCCGCTACCCCCCACCGCCCCGCCGAGCGAGCCGTTCCGGCAACGCCCCCCGACGGATCATCGCGGTGCTCGCCCGCAGCAGGACACCCCGCCGCCGGGACGGCCCCGTCCACCGCAGCGCGGCCCGCGCCCGCCGGTCGATCCCTCCGACCAGGAATCCCGGTACCGAGACCCCGAGTACCGAGAACCTCAGTACCGCGAGTCTCAGAATCGGGAGACCCCGCGCCGGGACGTGCCTCGTGCGGATCCGCGACGGTCCTATCCGCCGGGCCCGCCGAGCGGTCCGGTCGACCGAGTCCCTCGCCCGCCCCGCGCGGAGCGGGCGATGCCGCGCCAGATCCCGCCCTCCGAGACCGCCGAGCCGCGTCGTCGGCCGGCAGCGGAGCGTCCGGCTGCGGCGCGCCCCGATACGCCACGGCCGACACGCGCGCGCGGTGATTCGGCAGGTCCTCGCACCGCCCAGCAGGCCGTGATCGAGCAGGAACCGGAAGAGTCGTCGACTTCGCGATTGGTCCGCGATTCCGGGTCCATCGCAGTCGCCACGTTGGTCAGCCGTATCACCGGCTTCGTCAAGCAACTGCTGCTCGTCACCGTGCTCGGCCCGGCCATCGCCAGTGCGTTCACGGTCTCCAGCACGATCCCGACCATGATTTCCGAGCTACTGCTCGGCGCGGTGCTCACCGCCATCGTGGTGCCGACCCTGGTCCGCGCGGAGAAAGAGGACGCCGACCGCGGCGCCGCCTTCGTCCGCCGCTTGGTCACCGCGGCATTCACGGTGCTGGCCATCGGAACCGTCCTCGCCGTCGCCGCGGCGCCGGTGATGACCACCCACATCTTCCTGTCCCACGACGGCAAGGTGAATACCGCGCTGACCACGGCGCTCGCCTTCCTGCTGCTGCCGGCCATCCTCTTCTACGGGATGTCGGGCCTGCTCATGGCGATCCTGAACACACATCAGGTGTTCAAACCGGGCGCCTGGGCGCCGGTGCTGAACAACGTGGTCGTGCTGGCGATTCTGACCCTGTACGCGGTGACGCCGGGTGAGATCAGCCTCGATCCGGTACGGATGAGCGATCCGAAGCTGCTGGTCCTCGGCGTCGGTGTGACCGTCGGTGTCATCGTTCAGATGGTGAGCCTGCTGCCGGCCATCCGGCGGCTGGGGATCGATCTGCGCCCGCTGTGGGGGGTGGACGCCCGGCTCAAGCAGTTCGCCGGAATGGGCGCGGCCATCATCCTGTACGTGTTCATCAGCCAGATCGGCTGGACCATCGCCACCCGGGTCTCCTCGCACGCCGATGTCGCGGGCCCGACCATCTATCAGAACGCCTGGCTGCTGCTTCAGCTGCCGTACGGCGTGCTCGGCGTGACCCTGCTGACCGCGATCATGCCGCGGCTGAGCCGCAATGCCGCCGCCGACGACAATCCGGCGGTCGTCGACGACCTCGGCGTCGCCACCCGTCTGACCATGATTTCGCTGGTCCCGGTGGTCACCTTCCTCACCATCGCGGGTCCGCAGATCGGCCAGGCGCTGTACGGATACGGCCATTTCGGTAGTTCGGATGCGGGCCGTCTGGGCGAGGCGGTCTCCTGGTCGGCGTTCACGCTGATTCCGTACGCGCTGGTGCTGATTCATCTGCGGGTGTTCTACGCGCGGGAACAGGCCTGGACGCCCACCTGGATCATCCTCGGCATCACCGGCGTCAAGATCGTGTTGTCGCTGCTCACGCCGGTGTTCTTCAGTGACGATCACGTGGTCATCGCCCTGGGCGTGGCCAACGGCCTGGGCTTCGTGACCGGCGCGGTGATCGGCGGCTGGCTGTTGCACCGCAGTCTCGGCGACCTGCGCATGGCCAACGTCGGCCGCACCGTCACCCGTGTCGTGCTGGCCTCGGTGGCCGGCGCGGCGGTGACGCTGATCATGGATCAGGTGCTGGGCCTGTCGCGGCTCGACGGCGGCCTCGCCTCGGTCCTGCGGGTCGGCCTGGACGCGATCGTCATGTTCGGCGTCGCATTCGGCCTGATGCGCCTCGCCGGAGTGCCGGAGATCGTCGCGCTCACGGTCGCGGTGTCGCGCCGCCTGGGCTTCACGCCGCCGGCGCCCGACCTCGGCTTGGACGACACCGCGGCCGATATGCACGACACGATGGTGCTGCCGCGCCCGGATCTCGCAGCTCCGTACTACTACCGCTACGACCCGTATACCGACGCCCAGACCATGGTGTTGCCGGTAATCCGTCCTGGTGCGGTTGACCGCACCGCTCAGGGCGAGTTCCCGTACCCTGTTCGGCAGAGAAACGCAAATGCCGGTGCTGCACCGGCGCCACAAACTTCGACATATCAGGGCGAAGGAGGAGCGAGGGTGAGCGACGACGCGGCGGAGGGCCAGCCTTCCGCCGAGGCTGCCGACGCGGCAGGCGCAGTGCGCACCGACGACGTCCCACCCGGGAGTGTTCCGCCGGCCGACCGCACTCGGGACTCCGCATCCGACCATACGGAAGCGTCGAACGCCGCTGCGGCGCCCGACGCCGAGGCCGGTGTGCACGGGGATGCCCCCGACGCGCCGAACGCCGCGGACGCGGTGGGCGGCAACGGCGCGGAAGCAGTGCCGCCCGCGGCGGTGCCGCCGCGGGATCCGGCCTACGACACCGGCATGCTGCCGGTCGGTTCGCCGGAGATGCCCCCGATGCGGGTGGAACCGCCGGCCCGGCGGGTGCCGCGCGGTCCCAAACTGATTCCGGGCGCCTCCGTGGCGGGTGGCCGCTATCGGCTGCTCGCCGACCACGGCGGCGCGCGCGGACTGCGGTTCTGGCAGGCCTTGGATGTGAAACTGGACCGTGAGGTCGCGCTCACCTTCGTCGATGCCGATCAGAAGGCCGCCGACAATCCCGGCCACGACGGCCCGCAGGCCATCCTCTCGCGCACGTTGCGCCTGGGCCGGATCAACTCGTCCGGCCTGGCCCGCGTGCTCGACGTGGTGCGCGGCAGTTCCGGCGGCATCGTGGTCGCGGAGTGGACTCCCGGCCGTTCGCTGCGGGAGATGGCCGAGACCCAGCCCTCGCCGATCGGCGCGGCGCGGGCCATCCGCGCCCTGGCCGCGGCGGCCGAACTGGCCCATCGCGGCGGCGGATCGCTCTCGATCGACCATCCGGACCGGGTACGCATCAGCGCGTCCGGCGATGCGGTGCTGGCCTTCCCGGGCACCTTGGCCGATTCCGACGCGCAATCGGATGTGCGCGGTCTCGGCGCGATGCTCTACGCGTTGATCACCGCCCGCTGGCCGATCCGCACCGGCGGTGTCACCGGTTCGGCGGCGACCGTCGGCGGGCTGAAGCTGGCCGATTTCGGAAGCGACGGCTCTCCGGTGGAACCGCGCCAGATTCGCCCCGAAGTGCCGTTCGAGATCTCCGCGGTGGCCGTCCGCTCGCTCGAGGCCGACAAGGGCGTGCGTACGGCGGCGACCGTGCAACACGTGCTCGAGCAAGCCTCGGTCGTCGACCAGAAGACCGACTTCATCCCGGTCCTGCGCCTGGGCCAGCGCGCGGTCGCGAATCCGGACGAAAGCCTCGCCGATCCGGAACTGCTCGCCGCCGAGCGCGAGCGGTCGCAGCGCATGCTGTGGATCCTGGTCGCTCTGGGTGTGCTCGCGGCGCTGGTCGTCGGCGTGATCATCTGGTGGCTGCTGAGTATCTTCGCGCCGGGTTCGGCCGACGAACCGCTCAACGAACAGCGCAAACTGGGCCTGACCACGGCCAGCGTCGCACCGACGACGCCGGCCGCGCAGTCGGCGGGACCCGCGCCGACCACGGCCGCCGGACTTCCGCTGCAGGCGACGGGCGTCTCGGTGTACTCCCCGGAGGGGACCCCGGACAGTCCCGGCAACGTGTCGGCCCTGCTGGACGGCAATCCGACCACCACCTGGCACACCGATCAGTACTTCCAGCAGTTCCCGGCCTTGAAGAAGGGGATCGGGGTGCTCGCGACGCTGCCCGGGCCCAGCAAGGTGAGCAAGGTCGTCATCGATTCCGCATCGCCGGGCACGGTGGTCGAGGTGCGTACCTCGCCCACCGCGGTTCCCACCCTGGATCAGACCCAGCTCGTCGGCCAGGCCACCCTGGCCGACGGCACCACCACGATCCCGGTGCAGTCCGACCAGCCGGCCCGCTACATCCTGATCTGGATCACCCAGCTGGCCAACAACGGCGGCCAGTTCCAGTCGTCGATCGGCGACATTCACTTCGAGGCAGCTTCCTGATTCCTGCAGTCGCGGCCGGCGGTTGTTCCGGCCCGTGATATCACCTCGCTCTGGTTGCTACCGATTCGTAATAAACGTTATGATTCACAGCGCGCTCTCAGCAGGGGAGCTTCCTGGGATCTGGTGTCTCGGTCCTGGATGATGCGGAATTTGCGGCCGGTCCGGTGTAGGACTTCGCGCCGCCGTGAGCGCTGTCCAAGGGGTTTGTGTGTCGTTCGAAGCGATCGCCAGTGGGGGGACACCGGAGTCGTCTGCTGTTCGTCGTCGCTCGATCGATCCGGACGAAACCACCGATTTCGAATTGCTTTCCGCCCATGTCGCCGGAGACCGCGACGCTTTCGGCATTCTGTTCCGCCGCCATTACAGCCGGCTCTGGCAATTGGCACTGCGCACCTGCCGAACTCCGGAGGATGCCGCCGATTCGCTGCAGGACGCGCTGCTGTCCGCGCATCGCAATGCCGCCACCTTCCGCGGGGATGCGGAGGTACGCAGCTGGCTGCATCGCATCGTGGTCAACGCATGCCTGGATCGTATGCGGCGCAACAAATCCCGTCCCGCGACGTCACTGTCGGACGAATCGGTGGCAGAACCCGCAATGGAACGCGACGACATCGCGCAGCGCGAGGTGAAAATGGTCGTTGCCGCGGCCCTGTTCACGCTGCCGCCCGATCAGCGAGCAGCGCTGGTTGCGATCGACATGGAAGGGTATACCGTAGCGGAAGCGGCGCAGTTGCTGGGCGTCGCCGAGGGGACGATCAAAAGTCGCTGCGCCCGTGGCCGAAAACGGCTGGAACAGGAATTGGAATTCCTGCGAAATCCGGGGAACCGGACGTAGCCGAGAAGCGTCTTTACTAACAGACGGACAAATATTCGTTGTGCCTGCCTCCGCATCGCTGCGATGACAGGCGCTACATCATGAGGCCGGACCCGGAGAGGCGATGGACGACAAGGGCGAATTCGCCGCGCGGCGACGCCGTTCCGGGGTGTGGGGCGACGAAGCGGACACAGGAGGTGTGATGGCAGCCCGTTCCGTGCCGCGCCCTCCGTTCTCCACCGATCTGCTGGCCGAGTTGCACGCCGACAACGTCCCTCCGGAGCAGGCCGAGCTGTTGTGGCCACAAGTTCGCCGGGACCCCGACGCCGTCCGTTTTCTGCACTCGCTCGACGGCGTGAGCGCCGAATTACGCGCGCTGAGCCTGGACGATCGCATCCTGCACCCGATACCGACCGAGGTCGCGGCCCGGCTGGACGCGCTGCTGGACCAGTTGTCCCGCGGCGAGCAGCCGCAACCGGTCGCCACCGTCCATCAGCTCCACCGTGAAGGCTCGGACGGTGAGCCACCCGCGACCCGTCCGATGCCGGCTCTCGACGCGATACCGCCGGAGCCGGTTCCCGAGGAGCCGCTGCCGCCGGACGCCGACGTCCCGGGCACGGCGTCACCGGACGAGCCGATTTCTCTGGAGGGTCACCGCACGAAGCGATTGCGCTGGTTCACCGCGGCCGCGGCGGCGGTGGCCGTCATCGCCGGAACCCTGGTCGCGGTCGACGCGGCGACCGATCGCACGGTGAGGCCGAACGCACTGCCCGCCGAACACGGCACCATCGTCGCCCTCGACGACGAGCTGTCCTCCGCGGCCGTACTCAGTGCCATGGGCCGCAACGACGTCACCGGCCCGCTGTCGGGCCCCGGCGCGATGGCCGGGTGTGTGAAGGCCGCCGTCCCGGACCGCACGGTGCTCGGCTCGACGAATGTCACATATCGCGGTGAATCGGCCGTGTTGATTCTGCTCACCGGCCCGCGTCCACCAAAGATCACTGCACTGGTCGTGCGGACCGGTTGCAGCCCAGCGGATCCGCAGATCCTCGATATGCGTGATATCGGCTGACAGCGCGCGGCCTCGGCCACAGCCGGTCGGCGGCGGGAACATCTACGTTTACCCTGTTGTTGACCGACACGCCTGTTGAACACACTTCGGAAGGGCATCATGAGCACGCCTGTACGCGATCTGATCATTGTCGGCTCCGGCCCCGCCGGCTACACCGCCGCGGTCTACGCTGCCCGGGCCGAGCTCGAACCTTTGCTGTTCGAGGGCACCCAGTTCGGTGGTGCGCTGATGACGACGACCGAGGTGGAGAACTTCCCCGGCTTCCGCGACGGCATCATGGGCCCCGATCTCATGGAAGAGATGCGTGAGCAAGCCAAGCGCTTCGGCGCGGATATCCGTACCGAGGATGTCGAGGCGATCGATCTCTCCGGCCCGATCAAGTCGGTCACGGTCGGCGGCGAGGTCTATCAGTCCTACGCGATCATCCTGGCCATGGGCTCGGCGGCCCGCTACCTCGGCGTGCCGGGGGAGCAGGAGCTGCTGGGCCGCGGGGTCAGCGCCTGCGCGACCTGTGACGGCTTCTTCTTCAAGGGCCAGGACATCGTCGTGGTCGGCGGTGGCGATTCCGCGATGGAGGAAGCGACCTTCCTCACCAAATTCGCCTCCAGTGTGACCATCGTGCATCGCCGCGAGGAATTCCGCGCCTCCCGCATCATGCTCGAGCGCGCGAAGGCGAACGAGAAGATCCGCTTCCGGCTGAACTCCGAGGTGGTCGAGGTGCACGGCGACACCGCCGTGACCAGTCTCACCCTGCGCGACACCAAGACCGGCGAAACCTCCGAGCTGGCGGCCACCGGCCTGTTCGTGGCGATCGGCCACGACCCGCGCAGCGAATTGGTCCGCGGCCAGGTCGATCTCGATGCCGAGGGCTACGTGAAGGTACGCGAGCCCGGCACCGCGACCTCGGCGGACGGCGTCTTCGCGGCCGGCGATCTGGTCGATCACACCTACCGCCAGGCCATTACGGCCGCCGGCACCGGCTGCCGTTCGGCGATCGACGCCGAGCGCTGGCTCGCCGAGAAGGGCGACATCACCAGCAACACGCTCGATCACGCCGGCAACCCGGTGGAAGTGACCGCCGGCTGATCGACCCCCGAAGCCTTTCGAATATCGCGTCATCGCACACCGCTAGGAGTTCCGCATGTCCGAAACAGCCACCAAGACCGTCACCGACGCCACCTTCGAACAGGATGTGCTCGGTAGCGACAAGCCGGTGCTCGTCGACTTCTGGGCCTCCTGGTGCGGTCCGTGCAAGATGGTCGCCCCGGTGCTGGAGGAGATCGCCGCGGCGCACGGTGACAAGCTGACCGTCGCGAAGGTCGATGCCGACGCCAACCCCACGAGCTCCCGTGACTACGGTGTGATGGCATTGCCGACGATGATCCTGTTCTCCGGTGGCAAGGAAGCCAAGCGCATCGTGGGTGCCAAGGGTAAGGCCGCCCTGCTGCGCGAACTCGAGGGCATCATCTGAGTCGTCCCGTTCGAGGCCCCGGGGTTACCGCACGTCGCGAGCGTGTCCGGCCCGGGGCCCCGATGCGGTTCGAACCAGGGGGCACTCCGGGACCCGATGGCTGTGTACTATTTCGGCACCCGGAGAATTGCCGAAATACGGCTCGGGTCTGAGACAATCGACCGACGCTCCGGTCGTGCGAGGGTGTGTGCCATCGCATAAGTGGGTACCCGGGTTGGCGGAAGGAAAGGGCTCTCACGCATGCACCGACTTCGTCACGGCGATACTGGTCCAGCCGTCGCTGAGGTCCGGAGCAACCTGGCAAGTCTCGGATTCCATCCACACCCGCACGGGACCGACCGGTCCGGTGGGCAGGGGGAGTACTGGAAGGATTCCGACGCCGTCTTCGATCGTGAACTCGATTCGGCCGTACGCGCTTTCCAGCAGCAGCGAGGCCTGCTGGTCGACGGCGTCGTCGGGCCCGCGACCTATCGCGCGCTGAAGGAGGCGTCCTACCGCCTCGGCGCCCGGACCCTGATCTATCAGCTCTCGGCGCCGCTGTACGGCGACGATGTCGCCACCCTGCAGCGGCGCCTGCAGGATCTGGGCTTCTACGTCCATCGCATCGACGGCTACTTCGGCCCGCATACCCACGATGCGCTCACGGCCTTCCAGCGCGAGATCGGCCTGTCCGCGGACGGCATCTGCGGTCCGGACACCCTGCGCTCGCTGGAACTGCTCGGAGCGCGGGTCACCGGCGGCAATCCGCATCGCATCGCCGAGGAAGAGGTCGTCCACCGGGCCGGCCCGCAGCTGACCGGAAAGCGCATCGTCATCGACCCCGGAATGGGCGGCGAGGACAAGGGTTTGGCCGTGCCGACGGAATTCGGCGACGTGTACGAGTCCGAGATCCTCTGGGATCTGGCGAGCCGCCTCGAGGGCCGGATGGCCGCCACCGGCATGGAGACGTTCCTGTCCCGCCCGTGGGGTGCCAACCCGACCGACGCCGAACGCGCCGAGACCTCCAACACCTTCGACGCGGATCTGATGATCTCGCTGCGCTGTGCGGCGAATCTCAGTTCGTCCGCGGGCGGCGTAGCCAGTTTCCACTTCGGGAATTCGCACGGTTCGGTATCGATGATCGGCCAGGTGCTGGCGGGATTCATCCAGCGCGAAATCGTGGCACGAACCTCGTTGCAGGACTGCCGCACCCACGCCCGCACCTGGGACCTGCTGCGTCTGACGAAGATGCCGACCGTACAGGTCGATATCGGCTACCTGACAAATGAATACGACGCCTCGGTGCTGACCAATCCCCGGATGCGCGATGTGATCGCGGAAGCCATTCTGATCTCGGTCAAGCGGCTGTATCTGCTCGGCCAGGACGATCAGCCCACCGGCACTTACACATTCGCCGAGCTGTTGGCGGAGGAATTGGCCGCGGCCGACCGCATGTAGTTCCCATATACCGCAAGAGGGCGCCCCCGGAATCCGATTC
>NZ_LZMK01000365.1:0-677 GCF_001665865.1 Nocardia sp. 852002-20019_SCH5090214
GCGGATTCGGTGTCGAGGGCGTGGTCGGTGTCGGGGTCGCCGAGGACGAGCCGGTCGAGGTCCAGGTGCAGGCGGGACCAGAGGGCAGCGGCGGGCATGTCGTCGGGCAGGGGCCGTTGGCCGGCGGCGTCGGTGAGCAGTGTGTCGATATCGAGTCCGGCTGCGGCGGCGGTGTCGAGGTGGGCGGCGAGCACGGGCCACCAGGGGTCGCTGGTGATGCGGGTGTCGAGTCGTTTGGCCAGTGGTTGCCAGGTGTGGGTGGCGGTGTGGAGGTCGCCGAGAGTGTCGGTGACGCGTGCGGCGAGTTGTGTCTGGTGGTCGCGTTCGCGGACCCGGAAGCGGGCCGATCCGATGGGGCGCAGGTCGGTGTCGGGGATGTGGTTGGCGGCGCGCCACACCGCGAGCTCGGCGATGAGTTCCGGGTTGCCGAGAAGGGGCCGCGCCCACACCGGCGCGGTGCCCGCGGCCCATTCGCGTGCGTCGGTAGTGATCTGGGTGGCGAGGTCGGCCACGAGGTTGCGCCGCGCGCGGAGCTGGTCGGCGATCGCCGCGTCGGCAAGTTGATTAGGTAGCCCGTGTAGCCAGGGCAGAGGTCCGGTGCCGGTGGAGTGTGCGCCGCTGGTGTCGAGGCGCCAATCCAACACGGCTGCTGGGTCTTTGGCGGTGTCGAGTTCGCG
>NZ_LZMK01000366.1:0-3081 GCF_001665865.1 Nocardia sp. 852002-20019_SCH5090214
GCCAGCAGGGGGACTTTCCGAGCTGACCGTCGACCTGGTCTAGCGCGAGGCGATCTCGGAGGGGCGTGACGAATTCGTGGCCGATGTGGGCAGCGACGAACTTGTGGGACCGCACCCCGAGACCGCCGCCGGGGGTGGGCGCCAGTGCTGCGACAGCGAGCAGTACATCGCCAGGAGGTGTCGTGCGCGACTCCCAGGCGGTGACGTGCCGGGAGTCGACCGGCCGGCCGAGAAGGGAGCTCAGCGCCTCCGCAAAGGCGGTGGGGGATAGGCCCGCCGCGGCACGGGCCATCGCGACCCGGTTGCGGGCGACCGCAGCGAAATCAGGGTGATAGCTGGATCCGCGAGTGTGGAGTCCGGTCACGTTTCCCTGATGGGGGAGGTGTCGGACGTTCACCCTGCCTCCTGAGCGTGGTTGTGTTCGGCCGAGTCGGGCAGTCCGAGGTTGCTGTAGACCTCCATCATCTGCGTTTCGAGTCGGGCCACACGGTCTTTCAGCGACGTGATCTCTTCCTCTATCGAAGCGCGCTGCGGCGGAGCCTCTTTCACGAATGTGCCGACGCCGTGGAAGGTCTCGATGAGGCCTTCATCGCGCAGTACATCGAGGCCGCGGTCGAGGGTCGCCAGAGCGACGCCGAATCGTTTCATCAGTTCTGGCTTTGTCGGCAGCTGGGCGCCCGGAACGTAGTCGCCCTCCGCGATTTGGGCGCGTAGTTCGTCTGCGACCAGCTGATATCGAGGTTTGCTCACCCCATAAGAGTAGGTGTCCCTGAGTCATCTATGTCAACTAGTTCTCTCTATTGACTCACCTAGGTCACTCTGATTCACTCGAATGAGTTGGAACTCTTCAGGGAGGCGAGAGATGGCAGTCAAGCGAGAGGGACAGTGGCTGACCGCGACGCGGTCGGAGCATGTGGCCTTCGAGATGGCGGAGGGGGTGTTCCGGTTGTCGTTCGCACCGGATCGCCTGGTCAACCGGGTGCAGGCGGTGGCCGGCCTGCTGTTGGCCGAGATCGCGGATCAGTGGGGCGAGCTGCTGTGGGCCGAGGACTCGAACGTCGCGATCGTGTGGCGGCTGATGGCCCAGCAGGCCCGCACGCTGGGCCTGGACGTGCTCGACGCGGTGATCCGGATCGAGCAGTCAGAGTGGCCGACCACCCCGGCCGAGTGGGCGGTGTGGTCGCGATGAATCTTCCCGAGACCTGGACTCGTGACATCTGGCAGCGGGCCGCTGCGGCCCCCACGATCCCGTCGTTGCGGGTCACCGGCGGGCACATGACCAGCGAGGCGACTAAGCACCTCGCGATCTACGTCGGCATGAGCCGGTGGGTGGTCGACTACCTGCCGGGTCGTCAGCTGACCCGTGAGCAGGCAACGGCCGCGATGCGGATCGCGATCGCGCCGGATCGGCTCGATGTCGAGCGGTGGGCCGGGGAGCTGGGCCTGACCGCTGACGAGGCCCGCGGCTTCGCCGAGCTGCCGGTGAGTGCGTGATGGCTCGCGAACGCTTCGTCGATGTCCACATCCCGATCGTGGCGGGCGGCATCGGGGTCGGCCCGATCCTCGTCGTCCCGCTTCTGGTGCTCGCGTTCGGAGTCCTTCTCGCCGTGCTGGTCACGGTGACCCACCCGAATCCGCACCACACCTACTACCCGCGCAGCTGCGATCCGTTCTGCTCCGCGCCTTCCCCCACCACTTCCGTTGAAGGAGTTCAGCGATGACCACGATCCGTGCTGTTGTCGATCACCCGGCGGCGTGGGCACCAGTGGAGTGCACCACCGATCCGGAGCTGTTTTTCCGTGATTCGCGCGCCGCTGTTCATGCCGCGCAAGAGATTTGCCAGCGCTGCCCGCTGCTGGTTCGGTGCGCACAGTACGCGCTCGCGGCCCCGGACGAGGCGACCGACGGCGTGTTCGCGTCGGTGCTGATGGCGTCGACGCCGACCGCCCGGCAGGACCGCGAAGCCGCTTTGGAGCTGCTGGCCCAGGTCGCGAAGACCGGAATTCCCGCGCCGCTGCACGACTTCGGGCCTGCCAAGTTCGCCGGCACCCGCGCGGAGCTGCTGCAGCGGGTGGTCGAACTGCGCGACGAGCAGGGCATGTCCTGGTCGGCTATCGGCAAAGAGCTGGGCTGCCACTACATGACCGCCCGCAACATGTACGAATCCCGGGCCGCCTCCCTATCGAAGGCGGTGGCCTGATGGATCGCACAGCGCCGATGCCGGGTGCCGAGCTGGACCCGTGGCGTGAGGCCAAGGGGATCGCCGGGGTCATGGTGGGCGTGCCGACGCTGATCGAGACGGCCGGCGCGGCTACCTGGGTGGCCCCGCTCTACGGCGGGCCGAAGCAGTCGGTGGAGTTCTCCAACCCGCTTCTGTTGGGGTGGGACCTGTTCGGCACGCACTCGCTGGCGTGGTCGGGGGAGGCGTGGGCTGGTCTGGCGACCGTGCTCGGTGGCGCCGCGGCCGGTGTGGCCGCGTCGGTGGTGGCCGGGAGCTGGGTCTGCCACCGCTGCCGGGACCTGTTCTCGGATCGTCGCGAGGCCGACACCGCGAGGGCGGCGAAGAAGAAGGCCCGCAAGGTACGCAAGGCCACCGGTGTGGGTTACGCGCGGATCGCGCAGCAGGTCGAGCACGCGGTCGATGCGCAGGCCCGGTGGATGGCTCAGGGCGCTGAGCTGGCGGATCTGACCTATGAGGCGATGGTTGCCAAGGCCGCCCGCCTGGGTGTGCGCCGCGGCGCGGGTGACGCCCCTGGGGTGTCGCTGGGCCGGGCGGTGCTGGACGCGACGGGGCTGTACGCCTCCTACGAGGACTTGCACGTCGACATCATGGGCCCGCGTGCCGGTAAGTCCAGCTCGCTGGTGATTCCGGCGGTGATGGAGGCGATCGGCCCGGTCGTGGCGACCTCGAACAAGCGCGATGTCGTGGACGCGACCCGGCTGCATCGCGGCCGGATGGGCACGGTGCGGGTGTTCGATCCGCAGGGCGTGGCCAAGGAGCCCTGCTCGTTCTACTGGGATCCGATCGCGTGGGTCGCGGGCACCGGTGTCGACGGCGGCGCGGGCGCTCATGTGCGTGCG
>NZ_LZMK01000367.1:0-2729 GCF_001665865.1 Nocardia sp. 852002-20019_SCH5090214
GTGAGTGCGCGCGATAGATCGCGGCCAGCACGTCGACCGGCTGCTTGGACTTACCGCGATCGACACCGCGCGCGCGGCCGATCCCGGCACCACCGATCGCGCGCCGATCGCGCGCGACGAGACTCCCGGCCCGCGCGCGGCGCACCCGGCCGTCGTGGTGACCGATCGCGCGCAACCGATCGCGGCCGAGCCTGTGATCGCGCGCGACGAGGAGGCGGCACCGACATTGCCGACAGAGCCGATCGCGCGCGAGATTCCGCGCGCGGAGGCCGTGTCGATCGCCGCGCACAGCCCTGCTGAGCTGGGAACCGACGCCGAACCGATCGCCGATCGCGACATCAGCAGCGCGACGGAGGAGACCGCGCCGACGATCCCCACGGCGATGCCCGCGCGCGATCGAGGTCCGGTCGTTTCGCTGGTGCGCGCGAGCGATTCCGCGTCGTCTGCGCGCGCGGTTACCGATCGCGCGCGGAGCGGTGAGCGGGATTCGAGCGCGCGCGGAACCGCTGTCGACGGTGCGCTCGCGCGCGCGGCCGATCGCGCGTCGCGCGCGGAGTCGAGCGCGCGCGGAAATGTCGCGCGTGGACCGTTCGCACGCGAGATGTCGCAGACCGAGGCGGATCGGCTCGCGCGCGCGGTGATCGATCGCGGTAAGTCCAAGCAGCCGGTCGACGTGCTGGCCGCGATCTATCGCGCGCACTCACAGGGGCAGCGGCCCAACGCGATCGGCAAGCTCGTCGAGCTGCCGCATTCGACGGTTGGGCGCGCGATCGAGGCCGCGCACGAAGTGGCCGGCCCCCGCAAGATCGACTGAGAATCCCCCAGATTGGCGCGAGAGCCCCGGCGGCGTGTACCCGCCGGGGTTCTCGCGTTTTCAGAGCTTACCGGGGACTGCGCCGCGCGTTTTCCCGGCTGTTTCGACAGCGAACAGTCCCCGGGTGATCCGGTGAGTCACCGGGGACTGTCCGCGTCCGGAACCCTCCTGGCGGCTGCTTCCTCCTCTGGCGGGTGTGCCACCGCCGCTCCGAACACCTGGAGTCAGTCCCGGCGCACTCCCAATTCGCCGGGATTGACGTGTCTTCGATCCTACGAGCGGGCCGTGTGTCAGGCCGCCTCCACGACGCTCTCGCGGCCCGCAGAAACGTCCCGTACGCGGACCTGGTCACGGCTCGCGCTGGCGCGCCTCGTCGCCCGTCTCGCGTGCCCGACTCCCTTGGTGAAGTCGCGGCCGCAAGGCCGCCCGGGGCGTGCTCACTCCGGGTACGCTGGTACCTGTCCACGGCGTTGCAAGCTAACACTTATCAGGGATAAGTGAGGAGTCCCCGACAGGGGTCGGGGCCCACCCGGTTGGGTGGTCGCTGCGCTGGGCATGGGTTTTCCGACAGAGGCGGAGGGTGGTCGCGGTGGTCGCGGAGCAGGGTTCGACGGTTGGCCGGCGCCGGTCTCAGGAGATCGCGCGGGCACGTTCGCGGCGGCGGCGGCCGAACATCACCGGCCCGAAGCGCACGCTCGAGGTGACGGTGTCGGAGGAGGAGTACGCGCGGATCAAGGAGGCTGCGGACGAGGCGGGTGCGACGGTGCCGTGGTATCTGGTCGACTCCACGCTCAATCCGCCGGCGGCGACGACGAAGCCGGGCCGTAAGTCGGGTCCGTGGTTGCCGTGGCCCAAGCGCAAGGCGCTGGCCGACGCGATCTTGTCGGGGGCGTCGGCGTTGTCGCTGATCGTGTTGCGGGAGTTGTCGCACACCGAGGCCAATATCAACCAGATCGCGCGGGCGGTGAACATCACCGAGGTCGCGCCCGAGGAGTTGCCGGAGGTGCTGGCCGAGTTGCAGGAGACCATGGCCGAGATCCGGGATCTGAGCGAGCGCATGGAGGCGATGGCCAAGGAAGTGGTGCGCCGATGATCCCGCAGATCAGCCGCGGGCAGAAGCTGGGCGGGCTGATGGCGTATCTGCTGGGGCCCGGCGACAACAACGAGCACAAGGACCGGCGCGTGATCGCGGGATCGCCGACGCTGATGCGCACGGAGTGGCTGCGCACCTTCGACGGCCCCGCCGACAAGCACGCTGCTCGGGATACGGCGATGGCCATCGCCCGCGAGATCGAGATCCCCCGTCGGCTGCACGGCACCCAGGCGCGGATGCGGGCCAAGCCGGTCGCGGTCGGTGTCGGTGCGCGGGGACGTGGCACGGATGTCGTGGAGCCTGCGGGCAAGGGCGAGAAGGGCGAGATGCGGGACGCCCCGGTGTGGCACTGCATTCTGGCGCTGGAGGCGGGTGAGGACCTCGACGATTCCCGCTTCGGGCAGCTCGTCCACGACTTCATGGAGCGGATGGGTTTCACCGCTGACGCGACGCGCACGGAGGCACGGTGGGCGGCGGTGCGGCACGGGAAATCCGGTGCCGCCGGCGACGGTCAGGAACATGTGCATATCGCGGCGTCGCTGATCCGTGAAGACGGTTCGAGGGTCAGCACCTTCGATTACGGGCCGGGCAAGGCCAAGGGGGACTGGAATCGCGCCCAGGAGATCTGCAACGAGTTGGAGCACGCCTACGGGTTGAACGTGCTGGCTTCACGCGAGCAGGGCGGCGGGCTGTCGGGTGATTCGCGGGCCGAGGTCGAACGCGCTGCACGCATCGGTGCCCCGGAGTCGGAGCGTGATCGGCTGCGGCGGCTGGTGCGTGCGGCCGCGACCGGGACCGACACCGAGGCCGAGTTCGTGGGAT